>NZ_JBFAXX010000034.1:0-91815 GCF_040680995.1 Kitasatospora sp. NPDC051914 | reverse complement strand
ACCTGGGCGTCGCCGCCGCCGTCCTCATCGTGCTCGACCTGCGCCGTACCGAAGCCACGGTGCCCACCGACGCCACCGAAGCCGCGGCCGTGGCCACCGGCTCGATGTACCGGCACTTCGCCGGCAAGGCCGACCTCGCCGTCGAGCTGTTCCGCACGGTCGTCACCGGCGAGGTCGGTGCCGTCACCGAGGCCGTCGCCCGCGAGCACACCCCGCAGCGCCGGGTCGCCGCCGTCGTCGAGACCTTCGCCACCCGCGCGCTCAAGTCCCCGCGCCGGGCCTACGCCCTGCTCGCCGAACCGGCCGACCCGGTCGTCGACGCCGAACGGCTGGTCTTCCGCCGAGCCTTCCGCGACCTCATCGCCGCGCAGATCGCCGACGCCGTCGCCGAGGGCGAACTCCCGCCCCAGCAGCCGGAACTGACCGCCGCCGCACTGGTCGGCGCGATCGGCGAGGCGCTCGTCGGCCCGCTCGCCGGCGGCAGCACCCCCGACGACGTCATCCCGGCCCTCACCGCCTTCGCCCTGCGCGCCCTCGGCACCCCCGAGGGCGCGCCGAAGCGATCCGCCCAGGACACCACCCTCGCAGACCCCGCCCCAGGAGGACGGCATGCCGACGCATGAGGTCACCAACCAGGTCCCCGACCCGTACGGCCACGACGTCGCCGCCGACCCGGCGCTGCTCGACGGCCTGCAGCGGGCCGGCGCCGGCTGGGCCGAGGACGAACTCCACGAACTCGGCCGCCTCGCCGGCTCCGAGCAGGCCGACACCTGGGGCCGGCTCGCCAACGAGAACCCGCCCGTCCTGCGCACCCACGACCGGTACGGCCACCGCATCGACGAGGTCGAATTCCACCCGTACTGGCACGAGCTGATGGGCACCGCGGTCCGGTACGGGCTGCACGCCGCCCCCTGGGCCGACGACCGGCCCGGCGCGCACACCGCCCGCGCCGCCAAGTTCTACGTCTGGGGCCAGGTCGAGGCCGGCCACACCTGCCCGATCTCCATGACCTACGCCGCGGTGCCCGCCCTGCGCGCCACCCCGGCCCTCGCCGAGAACTACGAACCCCTGCTCGCCGCACGGGAGTACGACTTCGGCCTGCGCGAACCGCTCACCAAGCGCGGCCTGATCGCCGGCATGTCGATGACCGAGAAGCAGGGCGGCTCGGACGTCCGCGCCAACACCACCACCGCCGTCCCGCACGCCGACGGCACCTACCGCCTCACCGGCCACAAGTGGTTCACCTCCGCCCCCATGTCGGACGTGTTCCTCACCCTGGCCCAGGCCCCCGGCGGCCTCAGCTGCTTCCTGCTGCCCCGGGTGCTGCCCGACGGCAGCCGCAACCCGATCCGCCTCCAGCGGCTCAAGGACAAGCTCGGCAACAAGTCCAACGCCTCCGCCGAGATCGAGTACGAGGGCGCCACCGGCTGGCTGGTCGGCGAGGAGGGCCGCGGCGTCCCCACCATCATCGAGATGGTCAACATGACCCGCCTCGACTGCACCGTCGGCGCCGCCTCCGGCATGCGCTACGGCACCGTCCGCGCCCTCCACCACGCCACCCACCGGCGGGCGTTCGGCGCCGCCCTGGTCGACCAGCCGCTGATGCGCAACGTCCTCGCCGACCTCGTCGTCGAGTCCGAGGCCGCCACCACCGTCGCCATGCGGCTCGCCGCCGCCACCGACGCCGCCCTCGCCGGCGACGAGCAGGAGGCCATGCTGCGCCGCCTCGGCCTCGCCGTCTCCAAGTACTGGGTCTGCAAGCGCGGCCCGGTGCACGCCGCCGAGGCCCTGGAGTGCCTGGGCGGCAACGGCTACGTCGAGGAGTCCGGCATGCCCCGGCTCTACCGCGAGGCCCCGCTGGTCTCCATCTGGGAGGGCTCCGGCAACGTCGCCGCCCTGGACGCGCTGCGCGCCATGGCCCGCCGCCCCGCCAGCGTCGACGCCTTCCTCGCCGAACTCGACGCCGCAGCCGGCGCCGACCGCCGCCTGGACGCCGCGACCGCCGCCCTGCGCAAGCAGCTCGGCGACCTCACCGACCTGGAGTACCGCACCCGCCGGCTCGTCGAGTCGATGGCCCTCGCCCTCCAGGGCTCGCTGCTCGTCCGGTACGGCGATCCCGCCGTCGCCGACGCCTTCTGCGCCTCCCGGCTCGGCGGCGACCACGGCGCCGCCTTCGGCACCCTGCCGACCGGCACCGACACCGCCGCCATCCTGGAGAGGGCCGTCCGGCGGTGAACGAGGCCGCCGAAGTCCGCTCCTTCTGGGCGCGGTTGGGGCTGCCCGGCCTGATCGACGTGCACACCCACTTCATGCCCGAGCAGGTGCTCGACAAGGTGTGGGCGTACTTCGACGCGGCCGGGCCGCTCACCGGGCGCCCCTGGCCGATCGCCTACCGGCACGCCGAACAGCAACGCATCGACACCCTGCGGGAGTTCGGCGTCCGGGCGTTCACCGCCATGCTCTACCCGCACAAGCCGGCCATGGCCGGCTGGCTCAACGGCTGGGCCGCGGACTTCGCCGCCCGCACCCCCGACTGCCTGCACACCGCCACCTTCTACCCCGAGCCCGGCGCCGCCGGGTACGTCGCGGCCGCGGTCGACCGCGGCGCCCGGGTGTTCAAGGCCCATGTGCAGGTCGGCGCCTACGACCCCGCCGACCCGCAGCTGGACGGCGTCTGGGGCCTGCTCGCCGAGGCCGGCATCCCCGTCGTCACCCACTGCGGCTCCGGCCCGGCCCCCGGCAAGCACACCGGGCCCGGGCCGATCGGGGCCGTCCTCGCCCGCCACCCGCGGCTGCACCTGGTCGTGGCGCACATGGGCCTCCCGGAGTACGCCGACTTCCTCGACCTGGCCGCCCGGTACCCGAACGTCCACCTCGACACCACCATGGCGTTCACCGACTTCACCGAACGCCTGGCGCCCTTCCCGCCCGACCTGCGGCCCCGCCTCGCCGACCTGCAGGACCGCATCCTGCTCGGCACCGACTACCCGAACATCCCGTACCGGTACGCACACGCGCTCGATGCGCTGACGGGCCTGGGACTGGGCGAGGGGTGGCTGCGGGCGGTGTGCTGGGGCAACGCGGCGCGGCTGTTCGGGGTGGCCGGGGGCTGAGCCGCGGCGCGGTGCGGCCGGGCGGGGCCGGGGGCGGGTGAGACTGGGCGCATCCGGCGAAGGGAACCGCCTGCCTTGCTCCCCGTCCTGTTCGCCCTGTGCGGGGCCCTCAGCAACGCGCTGGCCACCGTGCTGCAGCACCGCGCCGCGCAGACCGTGCGGCGCTCCGAGGGCTTCCGCTTCGGCCTGCTGCTCGACCTGGCGCACCGCCCGGTCTGGGTGGCCGGCATCGTCGCGGTGACCGCCGCCGCGCTCTTCCAGGCGGTGGCGCTGGCCCGCGGCGCGCTCTCCGTCGTCCAGCCGATCTTCGTCCTGGAGCTGCCGTTCGCGCTGGTGATCTCGGCCCTGATGTCCCGCCGGAACCTCCCCGGCCAGGCCTGGACCGCCGTCGCCTGCATGGTGGTCGGCCTCGGCCTCGCGCTCGGCGCGGCCGCCCCGACCCCCGGCACCATGCACGTCCCGATGTCCCGCTGGATCCCGGCACTCGCGGGCTGCGGCGCCGCGATCGCCGTGCTCTGCACGGTGGCACTGCGCCGCCCGCCCGGCGGGGTCCGCGCCGCCTGCCTGGCGGGTGCGGCGGCCGTCGGCAACGCGCTGACCGCCGCCCTCATCAAGTCCTCCACCCACCTGCTGGACGTGCACGGCCTGGTGGCCTTCCTCACCGCCTGGCAGACGTACGGCTTCGCGATCGCCGGGGTCGGTGCGCTCTACCTGCTGGAGAACGCCCTGCAGTCCGGGCCGCTGGTCGCCTCGCAGCCCGCACTGACCCTCGGTGACGCGGGGGTCAGCCTGCTGCTGGGCGTCCTGCTGTACGAGGAGACGCTGCGCGCCGGCCTCTGGCTGATCCCGGAGACCGTCGGCGTCGCGCTGATCGTGGCGGGCGTGCTGGTGCTCGCCCGTACGCCGCTCACCCGCACCCTGATGGCCCCGGCCGGCTGACGCTCGGACCCGGGCGCGCCCCCGGGCCGGCCGATTCGGTGATGGCTGCCCCCGTGGTGTGCCCGGAGGGGCAGACTGGGGGTATGTGCCGATCGATCAAGACGCTCAGGCCGCCGGAGACGCCGGAGGTCACCACCGACGACGTCCACGCCGCGGCCCTGCAGTACGTCCGGAAGGTGTCCGGCTTCCGCGCCCCGGCCGCCCACAACAGGGAGGCCTTCGAGCAGGCGGTCGCGGCAGTGGCCGCCGCGACCCTGGCGCTGCTCGAAGGCCTGGAGATCAGGGGTGCCGGACGGGTGGAGGTCAGGCCCCCGTCGTCGACCCCGGTCGGATGACCATCAGCACCACGACCACCGCCCACAGCAGGTTGAACACGCCCGCGGTCATCGGCAGCAGCTTCAGGCCGCGCTCCGCCCGCTCCCGGTCGTCGCCGCGGGAGTGGGCGGCGGGCGTGCCGGCCTCCGCGTCCAGGGTGTCGATCACGGACTGCTGGGCGGGCACCACGAACAGCAGCAGCGAGCCGGCCGAGAGCGCCGTCAGCACGATCGAGGCGATCAGCCAGCTCTGCCCGAGGACGTCCATCACCTGGGCCACGCCGACACCCAGCAGCGGGACGGCGATCCCGAGCAGCGCGTAGACCTGGGTGATGCGGTGCAGCAGGCGCACCGAGGCGGCCGCGCCCGGCTGGTCCGCCCCGGAGCCCAGGGCCGCGGCCGCACGCCGCGGGAACATGCTGACGGCGACCGCGACCGGGCCGATGAACAGCACCGAGGCCAGCACGTGCAGGCTCAGCAGGAACTTGGCCATGGGGGAGACATCCTTCGCGGCGGCGGGGGAGAGGAGGGCGGGCACGCGCGGGTGCGTCCGGCGCGGCCGTCGCCGACGCTAACACCCCTTACGGCGGCGGCCCGGGCCCGGTCCCTCACACCGGAAGTACGGCCCCGGCCGTCTCCGCCAGCGGCACCAGCCGGACGGGCCGGGTGCTGACCGCCGCGAGCAGTGCCCCGCTGCGCGGCTCCGTCCAGTCGAGCAGGTGCAGGTCCTCGTGGCGGTGCCGGGCGGGCCCCGGGCCGGCGGCGTCCAGCGGCAACGCGGACAGGTCGACCTCGGCCAGGGTGTCCAGCGACACCCGGCCGATCTTGATCATGGCCTCCTTGCGCACCCACTGCCGGAGGAACGCCCCCGCCGGGTCGGGACGGGCGGCCACCGCGGCCGACTCCGCGGCACCCAGCACCCGCGCGTGCAGGTCGGCCAGGTCGCCGCGGCCGGTGCCCGGCTGCTCCACGTCGACACCCACCGGCACCGGCCCGGCCGCCGCGGCGACCACGCCCTCGGTGTGCGACAGGCTCAGCCCGATGCCGGGCCGCCCGGCCAGCGCGGGCGCGCCGTGCCCGGGCAGGTCGCAGTCGGGGCAGCGCTGCACCAGCACCGGCTCGGACACCGGGACGCCGAGCAGGTGCGCGGCGCAGAGCCGTACCAGCAGGTGCGCCGCGAGGAAGTCCAGCCGGTTGCGCTCCCTGCGGAGGCCGGCGGCCCGCTCCCGTTCGACCGGGGACAGCAGGTGCTCGCCGAGGCCCGGCAGCGCCAGCACCTCGGCGCTCTCCGCGACCACGACCAGCGGCCCACCGACTGCCTCGTCCATCCCCGCACCCTCCTGATCGGTCCCGGCCTTCCACCCTAGAACGTGTCCCGCCGCGGGAGATCGGGCAACCCCGTGCCCCCGGCGGACCGCTCCAGTGCCTTTGTCGACAAGTCATCGGCCCGGCGTTATCCGGCCGGTGGAACGGAGGGTGGATCAACCTGACATATTGTCATGTTCCTTGAAGATTACTGATGTCAACCCCGCCGGAACCGCTGCGCAGTGGCCCGTGCTGTGCGACCATCGCCAAGGAATTCGGCTGACAGTACGGCTTGACACGGTGGGGAGTGGCCATGTCGCACTACGTGGAGTTCCTGACGGCCGACGGCGCGGTGGTCCGGGTGGAGAGCACCGCCCCGGCCCCGGCGGCGTACGGGATGCAGCCCGTCGGGAGGGGCGGTGAGGCGGTCGTCCGGGCCGCCGAGACCTTCGAGCACGCGCTGGGCGGGGTCCGTGCCGCCGCCGAGGCGGCCCTCACCGTCCTGCGCGACGGCAGCCTGCGGCCGGACGCGGTGGAGATCGAGTTCGGCGTCAAGCTGTCCGCCGAGGCCGGGGCACTGATCGCCCGCACCGCGGCCGACGCCCACCTCACCGTGAAGCTCTCCTGGTCACCCGGCGGCGGTGCGGAAGCGGAACGGGCCGGGCACTGACCGGACGTGCCGATGCAGGACGTCCGCTGGCTCGCCCGGATCACCACCTCCGGGCCCGCCGGGCCGATCACCGGTGCCGGCATCCTCATCTCCGACCGCGAGGTGCTCACCTGCGCCCATGTCGTGCACGGCGTCGACGAGGCCGAGGTCAGGCTCGTCGCCCACCCCGACCTGGCGCCGCTGGGCGCCACCGTCGCCCAGCGCGGCCCCTGGCCCGAACTCCCGGGCGGCGCGGGCGACGTGGCCGTCCTGGAACTCAGTGAGCCGGTGCCCGCGCAGACCGCCTCCCCCGCCCCGTTCGCCCCGTTGCACCGGTGGGCCGGGCCGCCCGCCCCCGCCCTGGTGGCCTACGGCTTCCCGGCCGGCCACGACACCGGGCTCAGCAGCGAGATCAGGCTCACCCGCGGCGGCTTCCGGATCGCCGGCGAACTCGTCCAACTGGAGCACGAGGGCACCGGGATGCCGCTCTCCCCGGGCTTCAGCGGCGGCCCGGTGGTCATCGCCGCCACCGGCGAGGTCGCCGGCCTGGTCACCGCCGCCCTCGACACCCTCGGTGTGCCGCGCAGCCCCGACGACCGCACCCGGCCCGCCGCGAGGCTCGGCCAGATGCTGCCCGCCGAGGCCGCCGCCCGGTACGTCCCGCAGCTCGCCGACGGGCTCACCGGCGCCGCCCTGCCCGCCCATGCCGTCCGCGGCCTCCGGCTGCTGCTCGGCGCCGGCCCGCCGCCCGCCGACCCGCTGGACCTCTACCGCGCCGCCGTCGGACCGCTCGGCTGCCCCGATCCGCCCAGCCGTCCCGCCACCCTCTGGGACGCCGGCTGGTACCTGCTCGCCGAGGTCCCCCGGCCGCCCCACGGGCCGCACCCCGTGGTCCACTTCGCCCACCACGTCGCCGAGGCCAGCGCCGACCAGGGGCTGCGCGAGGGCCTGCGCGACTGGCTCGACCGGCACCGCGACGCCGCCCCCGCCGCCGGGCCCAGACGCGAACGCTGGCGCCCGATCCTCGTGGAGATCAGCCCCAGCGGCGCCGGGCCCGCCATGTTCCACGTCGCCGTCGCCGCCGTCCGCGACGGCCGGATCGGCGCCGCCGACACCCGCACCGTCCCGCGGCTGCGCCTCAAGAACGTCGTCCGCGACCGCATCGACCACGAACTCGGCCGGCTCGAACCGGACGGCGCGGAACTGGTCATCTTCTCGCTGCCCCGCAAGTGGCTCACCGAGCCCGTCCACGACTGGGCCCGTCGGCGCACCGACTTCGGCCCGCTGGGCGCCGACCACGCCGTCGTCGTGGTCGACGCCCAGCGCCGCGCCGACCCGGCCGCCCGCCGACAGCTCGAACTCAAATGGGCCCCGCTGCGCACCGCCCCCGGAACCCGCCTGCACCAGCTGCGCTGCACCGAACTCCCGGACGGCAAAAGGCTCTACCACCGGCTGCGGCCGCCCGAGCGGGTCGAGCTCCCGGCCTTCCCCGGCCCGCCCCGCGGCGCCCCGTACGAGCCGCTGCTGGCCGCCGCCCTGCGGGCCGGCGTCCCCGCCGTGCTGTGGCCGCAACGTCCCTGCACCGCCGACCACTCACACACCCGGACCTGCCGCAACGAGCGATTCCTTGCCAGACTGGCGGAGGAACTGGCCGATGTCGCACCCGGCGATCTGCCCCGCCGGGTACGCGAGTTGCGGCACCAGGCGGAGGAGGCCGCCGACCCCGCACAGCACTGGGCCGCCGGCCTGGTGCTGCTCTGGGAGGACCCGGCGGTCCTGCCCGGCCCCCACCGTCCCTACCGCGTCGTCCCGACCGCACCACCGCCCCACGCCGCGGGCCCCGAGTGAGACCCGGACCGCCGAAGGCCCCGACGAGTGAGCAGGAGCAGGAGAGCAATGCCGCTGAAGCGCATCTACCAGGGCGTCACCGAGCCGCACGACGGCATCGCCGAGCTGCCCGCCCCGCCGCCCTGGCGCGACTTCGACGGGGGGCCGGTGCTGCCGCAGCCCGACGGTCCCGCCGACCCGGTGCCCGACCCGGCCCGGCACCGGGCCGCGACCTTCCGGCCCACCCCGGAGACCGTGGAACTCGTCAACGCGGCGCTCTACCTGCGCCGGCCGCTGCTGGTCACCGGACCGCCCGGCGGCGGCAAGTCCAGCCTGCCGTACGCGGTCGCCCGCGAACTCGGCCTCGGCCCGGTGCTGCGCTGGAACATCACCAGCCGCAGCACGCTGCGCGACGGCCTCTACCAGTACGACCCGCTCTCCCGCCTCTACGCAGCCAACCGCTCCGGCCCGCAGACCCCCGACGCCTCCCTCGACGAGCACCTGCGGCTCGGTCCGCTCGGCACCGCCCTGCTGCCCTACCGGCGGCCCCGGGTGCTGCTCATCGACGAGATCGACAAGGGCGACCTCGACCTGCCCAACGACCTGCTGCACATCCTGGAGGAGGGCCAGTACGAGATCGACGAACTCGTCCGCGCCGCCCCCCAGCAGCCCGAGGCGAACGTCCTCACCGCGGACGGCACCAGCCGGGCGCCCGTGCACGGCGGCCGCATCCGCTGCCGGGCCTTCCCGTTCACCGTGCTCACCTCCAACGCCGAACGGGAGTTCCCTGCCGCCTTCCTGCGCCGCTGCGTGGTGCTGGAACTGCGCCGGCCGGAGGGTGCCGAGCTGGAGTCCATCGTCCACTCCCACCTCCCGGAGTCGGACCGGCAGTTGGTCACCGAGATCCTGGAGGTGTTCCTGTCCCGCCGGGAGGAGGGCGAACTCGCCACCGACCAGCTGCTGAACGCCATCTACCTCACCTCCCGGCCGGAACTCGGCGACGCCGCCGACCGGGCCGCGCTCGCCGCCCAGGTGATGCCCTACCTGAGCCGCGGCCAGGACGACGATGTCTTCTGACCCGGCGGCCCTGGACCGCCTGACCGACCTGCTCGCCGAACTCGGCCTCGCCGCACGGGCCCCCGTCGAGCTCGCCGAACTGCTCTGGCTGGCCGCCCGCGGCACCGAGGGCGGCCCGGGCCCCGACACCGAGGGCCTGCCCGCCCCGCGCACCGCCCGCCCCGCCACGGGCACCTCCGGCGGCCACCGCCCGCGCCACCGCACCGAGCACGCCCCGGGGCCGGACGGCACCGGTCCGCGCACCGCCCTCCACCTGCCCGCCCCGGACCGCGGCGGCCGGCCCGCGCCCGCCGTCCCCGCACCCACCCCCGACGCTCCGATGCTGGCCCGCCCGCTGCCGCTGCAGCGGGCCCTGCGCCCGCTGAAGCGGCTCGTCCCGGACGAGCGCCGCCGCCTGCTCGACGAGCAGGCCACCGCCGACCGCCTCGCCGAGGCGCTGCGCGAACCCGGGACCGTCCACTGGCTGCCCGTGCTGCGGCCCAGCACCGAGCGCTGGCTCGACCTGCACCTGATGCTCGACATCGGCCCCACCATGACCCTCTGGCGGCCGCTCGCCCGGGAGTTGCGCACGCTCTTCCAGCAGACCGGCGCCTTCCGCCAGGTCACCTCCGGGCGGCTGCTCGCCGACGGCCGGCTAGCCCACCGCAGGATCGCCGACGGCCGCTCCGCGGTCCTGGTGATCAGCGACTGCATGGGCCCGCAGTGGCGCTCCGGCCCGGCCGGCGACCGCTGGCACCGCACCCTGCACGGCCTGGCCCGACGGCTGCCGGTGGCGGTCGTCCAGCCGCTGCCGGAACGCCTGTGGCCGCTGGCCGCGGTGCCCGCCGTCCCCGGGGTGTTCACCGCGACGGAGGCGGGCGCCCCGGACGCCGCGTACGGGTTCGTGCCGTTCACCGACACCCCGCCCGGCCGCGGCGCACCGGCCGTCCCGGTGCTGGAGCCGGGCCCCGAGTGGCTGGCCAACTGGGCGCAGCTGGTGGGCAGTCCGACCGGCGGGCAGGTGGTCGGCGCGGCGCTGATGCTCGGCGCGGCGCCGAACGGGGCCGGGCGCCCGACCGAGGCCGGGCCCGATCCGGAGGAGCTGACCGCGGAGGAGCTGGTGGTGCGGTTCCGCGCCACGGCCTCCCGGGAAGCGTTCACGCTGGCCGGGATGACCGCGCTGACCACGCCCGCGCTGCCGGTGATGCGGTTGCTCCAGCAGGTCGGGCTGGCCCGGCCGCAGCCGCAGCACCTGGCGGAGGTCGTGGTGAGCGGCCTGCTGCAGGAACACGCGGGCCGCCCGGGCTACTTCGCGTTCCGGCCGGGGGTGCGGGAGCTGCTGCTGCACACCCTGCCGAGGTCCACCGCGCAGCACGCGCTGGAGCTGCTGATCCGGGTCGGCGGGCGGATAGGCGATCCGGGGCGGGTCGGCGCGGCGACCTTCCCGGCCTGGGTGGAGTCCGCCCGGGACGGCACCGTGACGCTGCTGGACTCGCGGCCGTTCGCGCTGGTCAGCCCGGAGGCCGCGCGGCTGCTCGGGGTCACCGGGGCGCCGGTGTTCACACTGGCGGGCCCGCTGCCCGGACCGCACCCGCAGGACGCGCCGCGGCCGGCCGAGGAGGATGCGCCCGCGCCCGCGCCGCCCGCCGAGCCCGGTGCGCTGCCCGACCCGGAGCGCTCCCGGGCGGTGCTGCTGCTGACCACCTCGCGCGGTGCGCCGGGCGAGGTGCTGGGGGAGCAGGAGTACACCGCGCTGCGCGATCTCGCCGCGCTGGCCGAGGCGTTGGTGGATCCGGCGCTGGTGGGCCTGGACCGCCGGCACATCTGGCTGGGCGAGGACGACCCGGACGGCTTCCAGCGGGCGCTGCAGCAGGCCGTGCAGGAGGCCGAGGACACTCTGGTGGTGCACGTCGGCGGGCCGCTCGGGCCCGGGGACGAGCTCGGGGTGGCGGTCGGTGCGGGCCGCTGGGGCGGGGTGCACCGGCCGGGGCTGGACTGGCAGGCCGTGGTGGAGACGGTCGCCGCGGGCCGGGCCGCGCGCCGGCTGCTGATCCTGGACGGTGCGCGCAGCGTGCCGCCGGAGCCCGCCGCGGGCGGCCCGGTGGCGGTCGACCCGGGGAGTTTCCAGGTGGTCAACCTCCGCCACCCGGTGGACCGTTCGGTGGCGGGCCGGCTGGCCGCCGCGATCCGCACCGGCGATCCGGACGGCGCCCCGCAGCTGACCGTCCACCACCTGCTGGAGATCGCCCTGCAGTCCACCCCGCCGGCGCCGCCGGTCACCCGGATCTGGCCGCCGCGAGACGGCCGGCCGCTGGTGCTCGCCCGCAACGCCCAACTCCACGGCCAGCCGGTCGAGTCGCGCACGCCCTCGCACTCGGGCGCGCACCGCAAGGAGCCGGCCGGACCGGAGGCTCCCAGACCCTACTTCTTCCTCAGCCACCCCGGCGGCCCCGGCGACCGGGCCGTCGACCGGCTCTACCAGGACCTCTGCGAGGAGGTGCTGCAGCTGACCGACCTGCCGGCCGCGGTGCCGCCCGGATTCCTGGACCGCAGCCCGGAGCTGGACAGCTGGTCGCGGTGGCAGATCACCGAGGCGCTGGCCACCTGCCGGGTCTTCGTGCCGCTGTACTCGCCGCGCTACTTCACCAGCGATCGCTGCGGCAAGGAGTGGTACGGCTTCGCCCGCCGGGCGGCCCGCTCGGCCGAGCGCTCGGCACAGCAGGCGAGCGGGATCGTCCCGGTGATCTGGGTGCCGGTGGGGTCCGCCGAGCAGCCCTCCGCCGCCCGCCAGCTGCGCTTCAACCACCGCAGCCTGGGCCCGGAGTACCAGGGCGAGGGGCTGCTCGCGCTGGCCCGGAACCCGGGCCGGCGCGAGCTGTACGAACTGGTGGTGCACCGGCTGGCGACCCGGATCGTGCAGGTCGCCCACGAGACCCGCATCCCGCCGGCCCGCCCGCTGAACTGGGACGGCCTGGAGAACGCCTTCCTCAGGTCACCGCGCCCCGGCGGCTGAACCGCTCCTCGCGCCACTCGCCGCTCTCCAGCACCTCGGCGAGGTGCCGCACCGCGTCGAAGACGTCGGTGCGGGAGAGGTAGAGCGGGGTGAACCCGAAGCGCATCAGGTCGGGGGCGCGGAAGTCGCCGATCACCCCGCGGGCGATCAGCGCCTGCATCACCGCGTAGCCCTCGGGGTGCCGCAGCGAGACGTGGCTGCCGCGCAGGGCGTGCTCCCGGGGGGTCACCGACTCCAGGCCGAGCGGCTCGACCAGCTCCAGGAACAGGTCGGTGAGCGCCAGCGAGGTGGCCCGCACCTGCGCCAGGTCGGCCTTCTCCCAGACGTCCAGGGCGGCGTCGAGACCGGCCATGCCGAGCAGCGGCGGGGTGCCGGTGAGGAACCGCCCGATCCCCTCGGTCGGCGCGTACGAGGGCTCGAAGGCGAACGGCCGGGCGTGGCCGAACCAGCCGCTCAACGGCTGTGCGGCCGAGGCCTGGTGGCGGTGCGCGGCGTACAGGAAGGCGGGCGCGCCGGGGCCGCCGTTGAGGTACTTGTAGCCGCAGCCGACCGCGAAGTCCACGTCGCAGGCGTCGAGTTCGATCGGCAGTGCGCCCGCGGTGTGGCAGAGGTCCCAGACCATCAGGGCTCCCGCTGCGTGCACCTGCTCGGTGATCGCGGCCATGTCGAGCAGCTCGCCGGTGCGGTAGTCGACGTGCGACAGCACCACCACGGCGGTGTCCTCGCCGAGGTGTTCGCCGAGGTCGGCGGCGCGCGGCAGCAGCACGGTACGGGCGCCGTCGAAGAGGCCGGTGACGCCCTCGGTGATGTACAGGTCGGTCGGGAAGGCCGCGTGCTCGGCGAGCAGCGTCCTCCGGCCGGGCCGCAGCCGCATCGCCGCACCCAGCACCTTGAAGAGGTTGACCGAGGTGGAGTCGCAGACCACGACCTGTCCGGCGGCCGCGCCCAGCATGGGCGAGAGCCGCTCGCCGAGCCGGTGCGGCATCCCGAACCAGCCGGCGTCGTTCCAGCTGCGGATCAGGCCCTGGCCCCACTCGCGCTCGACCATGCCGGCGACCCGGGCGGCGGTGCCCTTCGGCAGCGCGCCCAGCGAGTTGCCGTCCAGGTACAGCACGCCCTCGGGCAGGGCGAATTCGCCGCGCAGTGCGGCCAGCGGATCGGCGGCGTCGAGGGCCGCGCACTCCTCGCGGGTGGTCACAGTTCGTTCCTCACGGTCCACAGCTCGGGGAAGATGTCCTGGTCGGCGGACTGCTTGAGCCAGCTGAGGCCGCTGGAGCCGCCGGTGCCGGGCTTGGCGCCCATGGTGCGCTTGACCGAGGAGAGGTGGCGCTGGCGCCAGCGGGTGACCCGCTCGGCGGTGTCCAGCAGCGCCTCGCCGAGGCGGGCCAGCTCGGCCAGCTCCGGGTCGGTGTACACCCGGCGCCAGGCCTGCTCCACCTCGGCGCTGTGCCGGTGCCGGCCGGCGCTCGGCTCGTGCGGCACCTCCACGCCGCGGCGGGCGAGCAGGGCCAGCGCGTCGTCGTACAGGCTGGGGCCGTTCAGGGCCTCGGTGAGCTCGGCGTGCACGGCGGGGGAGTCCTCGTACATCCGCAGCAGCGAGCCGGCCTTGTTGCCGAGCAGGAACTCCAGGCGCAGGAAGGCCGAGGACTGGAAGCCGGAGGCCTCGCCCAGCACCTCGCGGAAGGAGTTGAACTCGGCGGGCGTCATGGTGGCCAGCAGGTCCCAGGAGCTCACCAGCACGTCCTGCACGTGGGTGCCGCGGCGCAGGGCGGCGAGCGCACCGCCGAGGTCGTTCTCGCGCAGCGCGTGCTGGGCGGCGACCCACTCGCGCTGCAGCAGGTCGAAGAGCAGCTCCATCACCTGGGTGGTGACGATGAACGTGTACTCGGCCGGCACCTTGCTGCGCGGCTGCTGCAGGCTGTGCAGCACGTCCAGCATGACGTAGCGCGCGTACGGGGTGCCGTTGCCGGGCTCCCCCTGCGGCGCGAAGGCGAGATTCGGCCGGTCGACGGTGTCCCCGCCCATGGCATTCCTCCTGGTGTGTCCCGGTTCCTCCCACTCCCATCGTGGGGGCCACCATTGTGCGGCGGCATCCGTTCCGTCTTGAATGGGCGGCGGGCAGCGAAACGCCGCCACGGCTTCACGAACACAAGGTCTTTCATCCAAAACGCTTTGCAAACGCAAACCCGACCCCGGGAGTCGCCATGGACGCCGTCGACCGTCTGCTGCTCGCCGAACTCCAGGCCGACGCCCGGCTCTCCTACAACGAGCTCTCCCGCCGGGTGAAACTCTCCGCCCCGGCCGTCGCCGAACGCGTCCGCCGCCTCGAGGCCGACGGAGTGATCACCGGCTACCACGCCCACATCGACCCCGCCCGGGCCGGCCTCAACGTGATGGCCCTGGTCACCATGCAGTGCTACGGCCCGCACTGCGTCCTCCGCGACCCCGAGGTCGCCCGCTGGCCCGAGGTCTTCCAGCTGCACCGGGTCACCGGCGGGGCCTGCTGCACCCTGCTGGTCGGCGTGCCCGGCATGATCGCCTTCGAGCAGCTCATCGACCGCCTCGCCGCCTACGGCCAGCCCGCCAGCTCGATGATCCTCTCCAGCCCCGTCCCGTGGCGCCCCGTGGTGGCGCCGTAGCGCTGCCGGGACGGCATAGGCTGCTCGGCGGACGCCCGGAACGCTGCGGGCGCGGTGAGAGGGCGGCAGGCGCGATGGAGCTGATCGACCGGGCCAAGGTGGCCGAACTGGCCGAGGAGCGGCTGGACTTCCGGTTCAAGGCGATCCCCGCCGAGGCCTGGGGCCTGACCGTCGCCGAGTACCTCGCCACCCGCCCCGCCGCCGACGCCCTCGGCACTCCGCTGCTCACCCTGGACGCCGCCGCCCTCGACCACAACCTGCGCACCATGGCCGCCTGGTGCGTGCAGGCCGGCGTCGGTCTCGCCCCGCACGGCAAGACCTCGATGGCCCCCGCCCTGTGGCAGCGCCACCTGGACGCCGGCGCGGAGGCGATCACCCTGGCCAACCTGCCGCAGCTGCGGGTCGGCCGGGCCTTCGGCCTGCGCCGCATCCACCTCGCCAACACCCTGATCGACCCGGCCGGCCTGCGCTGGCTCTCCGCCGAGCTCGCCGCCGACCCGGAGCTCCGCTTCGCGAGCTGGGTCGACTCCACCCGCGCGGTCGCCCTGATGTCCGAGGCGCTACGCGGCGCCCCCGCCCCGGTCGACGTCTGCGTGGAACTCGGCGCCCCCGGCGGGCGGACGGGCTGCCGCACCCTGCCCGAGGCCGTCGAGGTGGCCCGCGCCGTCCGTGCCGCGCCGGGCCTGCGACTGGCCGGCGTCAGCGGCTACGAGGGCCCGCTCGGCCCGGACGCCTCACCGGCCTCGGTGGCCGCCGTCACCGGCTACCTGCGGGGGATGGCAGAACTGCACCGCCAGCTCGACGGCGAGGGCCTCTTCGACGAGGCGGACGAGGTCTGGCTGACCGCCGGCGGCAGCGCCTTCTTCGACACCGTCGCCGAGGAACTCGCCCCGCTGGCCGACGCCCGCACCCGCGTCGTGGTGCGGGCCGGCGCCTACCTCGCCCATGACGACGGCTTCTACCGGGGCATCTCGCCGTTCGGCCGCCGCGGCGCGGGCGAGCCGCTGCGGGCCGCCCTGCACGGCTGGGCGAGGGTGCTGTCCGCCCCGGAGCCGGGGCTCGCCCTGCTGGACGCCGGCAAGCGCGACCTGCCGGTCGACCTCGGCCTGCCCGCCCCGCAGCGGGTGCGGGGCGGCAAGCCGCTGACCGGGGCGACCGTGAGCGCCCTCAACGACCAGCACGCCTACCTGCGCGGCGCGGATGTCGCCGTCGGCGACGTCGTCCGGCTGGGTGTCTCCCACCCGTGCACGGCCTTCGACCGCTGGACGCTGATTCCCGTCCTGGACGACGCCGACGCCGAACTCCCGCGGGTGGTCGACCTGGTGAGGACGTTCTTCTGATCGTCCGCTGCTGCGGGAGCACCCGGGGGTTCATCCGGGTGCCTCGAAGCCGCTTCAGCCGAGCAGGACGCCCTGGTTGGAGGGCTGGAGGGTGCCGACGGTGAAACCGGCCTCGGCGACCGGGAACTGGACGACCGGCTTGCCGTCGGTGCCGAGGACGGCGGCGGTGAGCTGGGTGGTCTCGTCCGGCGGGGTGACCACCAGGCCGGCCAGCACGGTGCAGGTGGTGTCGGCCTTGTCGCAGGACTTCCAGGAGAGCCCGGAGAAAGCGGTGGTGCCGGGCTTGAGGGTGACGGAGACCGGCGGGCCGGGCTGGGCGACCCGGTGGGTGGCGGTGTCCACCCGGGAGTTGTCGGCGAGCAGCCCGCCGTAGCCGAGGTAGCCCTTGACGGTGCAGGTGCGGCTGCCCTTGTTGACCAGCATGACCATGGCCCGGCCGCCGCCCTCCTGGATCTGCACGTCGGCCTTGAGCTCGCCCGTCCGGCAGCGCTCGGAGGCGTTCTGCGCCGGGGCGGTGCCCTTGCCGGTCGCGGCGGAACCGGGCCCGGCCGTCCCGGCCGTCGCCGCACCGCCGTCCGCCGCGGGGGAGGAGGCGGTGGTGCCGGCGGCCGTGGGTGCCGCGCCGCTGCCGGCCGCGGTGGTGTCGTCGTTGCAGGCGACGGCGCCGAGGGCCAGTGCGAGGACGGCCGCGGTCGCTGCCGCCGCCCGGGCCGCGGTGGTCGGGCGCTGCTTCATGGGGGCTCCTGGTGTGCCGGTCGTGGGGTGTCGACCGTGATCACGTCAGGCGCGCCGAGGTGGTTCTGCGCCGGATGTCCCGGCTGAGTAACAGGCTCGTCAGCGCAGCCGTACGGCGACCCCGCCCTGCTTGAGCACGTCCAGGAGGGCCTCGAAGTAGCTGCACTCGCGGCCGGCGAGGAGCATCCGGCGGTCGAGTCGGCAGGCGGCCAGTGCGGAGGCGTGCCAGACCAGCACGAACGGGGGCTCGGGGCCGAAGCCGCCGTGCAGGCAGTCGGCGAGCGCGTCCAGATTGCTGCCGTAGTAGCCGTCCGGCGGGCGGAGGGCCGCGCCGAGCGCGGCGTAGAACGAGCGCTCGTCGGTGATCTCCGTCCCGTCGAGGTGGAAAACGGGGGTGGGCGGCGCGGACATGGCGCTCCTCGGTGGTTCGCCCGGATGGCGGTCCCGGGTCGAGCGGTCCCGGCCCGTGGGCTGGGATGGAGAGGACGTGCCGCCATCGACCCAGGGGCCCATCATGACCAGTCTGCACCGCAAGGACCTCGGCCTGTTCGCCCTGCGCGCCGCCGTGGGCGGAGTGCTCTTCGCGCACGGCGCCCAGAAGCTCTTCGGCTGGTTCGGTGGGGGAGGCATCGAGGGCACGACCCTGGCGATGGAGCACATGGGGTACGAGCCGGGCCGGCAGAGCGCGATCGCCTCCGGTGTCGGCGAGGCGGGCGGCGGGGCGATGCTCGCGCTGGGCCTGGCGACACCGGTGGCCGGGTCGGTGGTGGCGGGCACGATGGCGGGTGCCATCGCGGTGCACGCCCCGGCCGGCTTCTGGGCGGTCGGCGGCGGCTTCGAGTACCCGGCGCTGATCGGCACCTGCGGGCTGGCCCTGGGCATCTCCGGGGCGGGCCGCTACTCGCTCGACCATGCGCTGGGCCATGTGCTGGACCGGCCGTGGATCGGGCTGATGGCGTTCGGTGCGAGCGCCGTCGGCGCGGCGGCCGTGGTGACCCGGCGTCAGGACACCGTGCGCCGCCGGGAGATCCGGGAGATCGAGCAGGCCGCCATGCAGGAAGGCTCGGGTCTCTCCTGAGCAGGCCGTTTCCAGGGGGTCATCCGTTCGCCCGGCGCGGCCGGCCGCGGGCGGGGACCGGTGCCGAGGCGGCACCGCGGGATCCGTCGTCCACGGGAGTCAGTCATGAACCACCAGATCCGTTCCGCAGCCCTGCTGGGCGCCGCCGTGCTGCTGGGCGGTGCCGCACTGGCGGGGTGCTCGTCGGACTCCTCGCCGTCCTCGGCGGCCTCCTCGGCGGCCGCGGCGGTGGAGTCGAAGGCGTCCGAACTGGCCTCGGCCGCAGGCGGCCTGGCCTCCTCGGCGGCGTCCGCGGTGGCCTCGGCGGAGGCAGCGGCCTCCTCGGCGATCGCCGAGGTCACCGGAGGCCTGGACGCCTCCGAGGACGTGAAGCTGGGCACCCCGGTGACCGCCTCGGACGGCAAGCTGGACGTGCCGATCACGGTGACCAACGGCGAGGACTCGCCGCACAGGTACACCGTGCAGGTCGACTTCGAGGACTCCAGCGGCAACCGGCTCGACACGGTCGTGGTCAACGTGCCGAACGTGCCGGCCGGCGGAACGGCGCAGGCCACGGCCCAGAGCAACCGTGCGCTGACCGGCCAGGTCAAGGCCGAAGTGGCGCACGCACTGCGCTACTGAGCCGCACCCGAACGGAACCTTAAGGACTCCTCAAGGGCAGGGAACGGCTCTTGACGGGACGTTTGGTCTAGTCCATTTTTGTGGCCAGGTGCAGGGAGCCCCTGGGCCGGTGCCGGCGGTTCGGGCCGTCGGCACCGGTTCGGCGCGTTCCCCGCAGCCGGTCATTCCTTTTGTGTGCAGGCCCAACGCTCGATCCCCCTGTCATGCCCCTGCCATTGCGGTCCCACCCGCCGTGGTGCACCCGGGGCGCGGCGGGGCATCCCCCACGACCAGGAGCCACGCAGCCATGCTTCGTTCCGTTCCGTCCCAGCCCAGGCAGAGCCGGCACCGCCGTCGCCGCGGCATGGGCTTCCTCGCCGCCGGCACCGCGGCCTCCCTGCTGATCGGTGGCGCGCTCGCGCTCACCTCGGGCGTCAACGCCCAGGCCGCCCCGACCAACTCGACCGGTGCGCCCGCCACTTCGGGCGGCATCAAGGTCGCGTACTTCGACCAGTGGTCGATCTACAGCAACGCCTACTACCTGAAGACAGTTCAGGACACCGGCGTGGCGTCGAAGTTGGACTACCTGATCTACGACTTCGCCAACATCGACCCGACCAACCTCACCTGTTTCGAGGCCACCAAGGCCGCTTCGCAGAACGAGGACGACCCCAACGCCGGTGACGGCGCGGGCGACGCGTACGCCGACTACCAGAAGACCTTCGACGCGGCGACCAGCGTGGACGGCGTGGCCGACACCTGGAACCAGCCGCTGGTCGGCAACTTCAACCAGCTGAAGAAGCTGAAGGCGAAGAACCCGAACCTCAAGGTGCTGCTGTCGATCGGCGGTTGGACCTACTCCAAGTACTTCTCCGACGTGGCGGCCACCGACGCCGCGCGCAAGAAGTTCGCCTCCTCCTGCGTCGACATGTTCATCAAGGGCAACCTGCCCGTGCAGGGCGGCTTCGGCGGCACCGGCAGCGCGGCCGGCGTCTTCGACGGCTTCGACATCGACTGGGAGTACCCGGGCGGCGGCGGCCACACCGGCAACCACGCCTCGCCCAACGACAAGCAGAACTTCACCCTGCTGATGGCCGAGTTGCGCGCCCAGCTCGACGCCCAGGGCAGGACCGACGGCAAGAGCTACGCGCTCTCCGCCGCGGTCGGCGCCGGCCAGGACAAGATCAAGAACGTCGAGACCGACAAGCTCGGCCAGTACCTGACCTTCCTCGACGTCATGACCTACGACATGCACGGCGCGTGGGACAAGACCGGCCCGACCAACCACCAGGCGCCGATCTACACCAACCCGAACGACCCGATGACCCCCGTCCCGGGCGGCAACGGCAAGTACTCGATCGACAACGCCATCAAGGCGTGGACGGTCGGCGACCCGCAGTACGGCATCCCCGGCGGCTTCCCCGCCAAGAAGATCAACATGGGTGTGCCGTTCTACTACCGCGGCTGGACGGGCGTCCCCGCCGGTGCCAACCACGGCCTGTTCCAGAGCGCGACCGGCCCGGCCGCCGGTGCCGCCATGTCGGGCAACGTCCCCGGCATCCAGATGTACAAGGAGCTGAGCAGCTTCGTCGGCAACGCGGCCAACACCTACTGGGACGACGCCGCGAAGACCGCGTACTTCTACGACGGCACCACCTTCTGGACCGGTGAGAACGCCAAGTCCATCCAGGCCAAGATGGACTACGCGCACTGCAACGGCCTCGGCGGCTCCTTCGCCTTCTCGCTCTACGACCTGGGCACCCAGACCTCGCTCTTCGACGCGATGGTGAACGCCACCAACGGTTCCGCGGCCTCCTGCCCGGCGCCGACCGGCTCGCCGACCGCCTCGCCGAGCACGTCGCCGTCCTCCTCGGCCTCGCCGTCCTCCTCGGCCTCGCCGTCCCCGTCGACCTCCCCCTCGACCTCGGCCAGCCCGACCGGCGGCACCTGCACCGCCCCGAGCTGGAACTCCGCCACGGTCTACGCGACCGCCGGCACCCAGGTCTCCTGGAAGGGTCACAAGTACACCAACAAGTGGTGGACCCAGGGCGAGGACCCGAGCCTCAGCGGCCAGTGGGGCGTCTGGGCCGACAACGGCGCCTGCTGACCCGCACCACCTGCACGACCCGAGCTGAATGGGACTGCCCCGGACGGAACCTCCGTCCGGGGCAGTCCCATTCCCGGCGAACGCCGGTAGGTCCGGGGCGTCGGCGAACGCCGGTAGGTCCGGGCGGGCGCGGGTCAGGCCAGGTCGTCGGTGCGGCCGAGGGCGTCCGGCTGGCTCTGCTCGATGCGGCGCAGCATCCGGCCGAGCATCCCGGAGAGGGCGGCACGGTCCTCGCCGACGATGTCCTGCAGCAGGTCCGCCTCGAAGACGGCGGCCATCCGCATGAGCTCCAGCCACTGGTCGCGGCCGGTCTCGGTCAGCTCGATGATCACGCGGACCCGGTTGGCCTCGTCGCGCTCCCGGGTGACCAGGCCGTCGGCGACCATCCGGTCGATCCGGTGGGTCATCGCGGCCGGGGTGAGGCCCAGCCGCTTGGCCAGCTCGCCCGGGCCGAGCCGGTACGGGCTGCCCGCGAAGACCAGTGCCTTGAGCACCTCCCACTCGGCGGACGTGATTCCCAGCACAGCGAGCTGGCGGCTGTACGCCACGTTCATCCGCCGGGAGAGCCGGGAGAGGGTGGACACGATCGTCTCCACCTGCGGGTCCACGGTGGGGAATTCCCGCTGGTAGAGGGCCACCTGCTCGGCGATGCCGAGCTCGGTGGCGGCCGGCTGCTCCGGCTTGCGTGCGCTCATGGCCGCCATTCTCCCACGGCTGGGTGCACCCCTTAAGCCTTTGACGGAATAGTCTTCGGATGCTTAGAGTTTAGCTCTGAAATCTTACGGACTTAAAGCAGGAAGGGTTCAACCTTCCTCCATGGCAAAGGGGTGTGCACGGTGACCGGCACGGTGAAGCAGTGGGCACGGCGGGCGGACAGGGCGGGCGGCCCGCTGCGCCGCGTCCAGATCGGCAACGCGCTCAGCGCGTTCGGCAGCGGGTTCACGATGCCGTACATGTTCGTGTACGTGGACCAGGTGCGGGGGCTCGGCTCGTTCGCGGCGGGGATGGTGTTCACCGTCTTCGCGCTCGCGGCACTGGCCGTCCTGCCGTTCACCGGCCGCGGCATCGACCGGTACGGGCCGCGCCCGGTGCTGCTCGCCGGTGCGGCGCTCGCCGCCGGCGGCGCGTACGCCTTCGGACAGGCCACCACGGCGCCGACCCTGCTGGTCGCCTCGTTCCTGTTCGGCGCGGGCATCACCGTATGCCAGCCGGCGCTCGCCACGATGATCGTCCGCAGCACCGGCCGGGCCGGCCGCTCGCGCGCCTTCGCCCTGCAGTTCACCCTGATCAACCTGGGCATGGGCATCGGCGCACTGGTCGGCGGGCAGATCGTGGACACCGCCGACCCGGCCAGCCTCACCCGGCTGTTCACCATCGAGGCGCTCACCCTGATCGGCCTCGCCCTGGTCACCGGCACGGCCCGCATCCCGCAGGCCGCACCGGCCCCGGTCGCCGACCGCAGCGAGCCCAAGGGCCTGCGCGCGCTGGCCGCCGACAAGGCGATGACCCGGCTCTGCCTGCTCGCCGCGCTGATCTTCTTCACCTGCTACGGCCAGTTCGAGTCCGGCGTCGCGGCGTTCGCCACCGACACCGTCGGCACCGCGCCGTCCGTGCTCGGCATCGCCATCGGCGCCAATGCGCTGACCATCGTGCTGCTGCAGATGGTCGTCGTCCGGCTCACCGAGCGGCGCCGGCGGACCACCGCGATGGCCGCCGCCGGCGTGGTGTGGCTCGGCGCCTGGACGGCCGCGCTGGTCGCCGGCCTGGTCCGCTCGGACGCGCTCGCCGCGACCGTCGCCGTGGTCGCCGTCTACGCGCTGTTCGGCGTCGGCGAGTCGCTGCTCGCCCCGACGCTCGGCCCGATCGTCGCCGACCTCGCGCCGGCCCGGATGCTCGGCACCTACAACGCCGCGCACGCCCTGGTGAAGCAGGTCGCCATCGCGGTCGGCCCCGCCGTCGGCGTCCTGCTGGTCGGTGCCGGAACCTGGCCGCTGTACCTGCTGGCGATGGCGCTGTGCACCGTGCTGATCGTCGCTCTGGCGCTGCGGCTGCGCGGGCACCTGACGCCGGTGCAGGACAACGCCGTCCGCACCGTGCAGCAGATCCGGCCCGTCGTACGGGAGCTGCAGACCGCGGCCTGAACCGGTGCCCGGCCGCGAGCGGTTCGGATGCGCGGCTCACCCGCCCGGCCTAGTGTCGGAAGCGGGGGCCGCGCACCCCGTCGGCCCCGTACCGGACGGGAAGGACCGCTCACCATGGCTTCCGTACCGCTCGACGGCCTGCGCCCCGAGGAACTGGCAGACGGCTTCGCCGGCCGGGTGATCGTGCCCGGCGACGAGGCCTACGAGGACGCCAGGACCATCCACAACGCCATGATCGACCGCCGGCCCGCGGTGATCGCCCAGTGCGAGGGGCCCGCCGACATCGCGGCCGCCCTCGCCTTCGGACGCAGCCGCGGGCTGGAGGCCGCCGTCCGCTGCGGCGGCCACGCGGTCAGCGGCCAGGCCCTCGTCGACGGCGGCCTGGTGATCGACCTGCGGCGGATGAACACCGTCCTGGTCGACCCCGCCGCCCGGGTCGCCCGGGTCGGCGGCGGCGCCGTGATGGCCGACCTCGACCGGGCCACCCAGCCGCACGGCCTCGCCACCACCGGCGGCCGGGCCTCCACCACCGGCGTCGGCGGCCTCACCCTCGGCGGCGGCTCCGGCTGGCTCGAACGCCGCTTCGGCCTGATGTGCGACAACCTGCTCGCGGCCGACCTGGTCACCGCGGACGGCCGCCGGGTGCACGCCAGTGCCGAGGAGAACCCCGAACTCTTCTGGGCCCTGCACGGCGGCGGCGGCAACTTCGGCGTGGTCACCGAGTTCACCTTCGGCCTGCACCCGCTGCCGGGCTTCTCCATCGCCTTGCTGCTCTTCGAGGCCGACAAGGGCCCCGAGGCCCTGCGCGCCTACCGCGACCTGATGGACGAGGCACCCGACGAGGTCGGCGGCGCCTTCATCTACCTCACCGGCCCGCCCGAGGAGTTCGTCCCGCCGCACCTGGTCGGGCAGCCCGCGATCGGCGTCCTGCTCACCTACGCCGGCGACCTGGAGACCGCGAAGCCCGTCTTCCGGCCGATGCTCGGCCTCGGCCACGCCGCCGAGGTGATCACCGACATCCCCTACGCCGACCTGCAGTGCATGCTCGACGACCCGCCCGGCTTCCGGAACTACTGGTCCGCCGAGTACCTCTCCGGCTTCCCGGACGAGGCCGTGGACGTCTTCACCGCCCGCGCCAAGGACATGATCGTCCCCTCGCCGAGCCAGCACATCGCCTTCGCCATGGGCGGCGCCGTCGCCGCCGGCGACCACGAATGGCCCGTCCCCTGGCGCAGCGCGCCCTGGGCCGTCCACCCCTTCGCCGTCTGGGAGGACCCGGCCGACGACGAACGCGGCCGCTCCTGGACCAAGGCCGTCCGCGGCGACATGGAGCCCTGGTCGATCGGCGCCGTCTACCTCAACTTCATCGGCGACGAGGGCGAGGACCGCGCCGCCGCGGGCCGCGGCGCCGAGAACCTCGCCCGGCTCGCCGCCGTCAAGGCCGAGTACGACCCCGACAACGTCTTCCACTTCAACCACAACATCAGGCCGGCTGCCTGAGACTGTTCTGTCGCCCGCTCGCCTCAGGGCTGATTGTCGCCCGCTCGCCTCCGGGCCCTCCTGACCCGGCGCCGACGGTCGTCACTCCGTCGCTCCTTCGTCGCTCCCGCGTTCCTTCCTTTCGGCACCGGCGGGCCCTTCGGCTCGGGGCGGGTGTCGCCCTCGCGCCGGCGGGCAGGAGGGGCCCGCCCTTTCGGCGCCGGCGGGGGCGCCGGGCCCTCAGGGGGCGGTGGGCATCAGCAGGGAGAAGGTGCCCTCGCGGGCCGGGAAGCGGATGGCGAGCGGGGCGACCGGGCCGCCGAGCTCCAGGACCAGCTGGCCGGAGGCGCCGGCCGCCGCGGCCTCCGAGAGGAAGCTCCGGTCGACCAGGACGCGCAGCCCGTCGGCGGCATCGGCCCCGTCGCCGATCGTGAGGGCGCCGTCGGGGGAGACCGTCAGCACCGAGACCGGGACGTCGGCGCCGTCCTGGTCCCGGTGCACGGTCCGGAACGGCGCCGCGTCCAGGCCCGCCAGCAGGGCGTCGGCGGCGATCTCGACCCGGTGGGTGGGCGCCAGGCGCAGCATCGGCCGGTAGTCCGGGAAGTCCGCCGGCACCCGGTCGCCGCGCACACTGCGGCCCGCGGCGGTCGCGACCAGCGCCTCGTCCGTCACCGTCAGCTCTGCCGTACCGCCGGACTCCGCCCCGGAGAGCAGATCGCTCAGCGCGTCCACGAACACGGTCGGTGCGAGCGCCGCCGCCTCGGGCCCTTCGACCCGGCCCGGCGCGGCCTCCGAGACGGCCAGCCGGTAACGGTCGGTGGCGACCAGCCGCAGCGCGCCGCCCCCGATCTCGAACAGCACCCCGGCCACCTGGGGCAGCGAGCCGTTCGGGCAGACCGCGAAGCGGACGGCGTCCAGGGCTGCGGCCAGCTCGGCCGCGGGCAGGGTCAGGCGGGTCGTGGTCATCGGTCGCTCCTTCGTCTCCAACAGGTTCCGGACGGTGGAGAGCTCGCGGCGGGCATCCGCCAGGCCGTCCTCCAGGCGGCGCAGGTGCGCGTCCAGGGCGGCCCGGGCCTCGACAGGGTCACCGCCCAGCACCCGGCAGATGTCCGCCAGCGGCATCCCCACCCGGCGCAGCCGGGCGATCGTCCGCGCATCGGCGAGCTGCTCCGCGGCGTACCAGCGGTAGCCGGTCCGCGGGTCGACCCGGGCCGGCCCGAACACACCGGCACCGTCGTAGAACCGCAGCGCACTGACGCTGAGCCCGCTGAGCCGGGCGGTCTCCCCGATGCTGTACACGCCTGCTCCCCACTCCGGGCGGTCCACCGCGCCCCGTCCGGTTGCTCTCCACGGGAAGAACTCTGGTCCCTCGACCTGGTCGAGGGTCAAACCGCGGGGCGGGGGTGGACGGACGGGGAGTGCGGCCGGGCTAGGATCTGTCCGACAAAGGCGACATAGCGCCAGTCCGGGTCGGCGCCCCGTCTGCCCGGGACCGCCGCCGGCCGCCGCGACACCGAGCGAGGAGCGGCGGGAGACCATGGCGCACCCGGCAGTCACCGAGCACGCGGCGCCCACCGGCGGCGACGACGACACCGCCGTCCGCCACGCCGCCGCCCCGCGCGGCCCGCTGCCGTGGTTCGTCCGGCACGCCGACTGGCTCGGCCCGATCGCCGTCGCCCTGTTCGCCGGCCTGCTGCGCTTCTGGGGCCTGGCCAGGCCGAACGCCTTCGTCTTCGACGAGACCTACTACCCGAAGGACGCCTGGTCGCTGCTGCGTCAGGGCTACGAGGGCGTCTGGCCGGACAGCTCCAACAACGCGATCCTCTCCTCGCCGCAGCAGATCCCGCTGACCGCGGAGCCCGCGTTCATCGCCCACCCGCCGCTGGGCAAGTGGGTGATCGCCCTCGGCGAGTGGGCGTTCGGCCTGCACCCCTTCGGCTGGCGGGTGATGGTGGCGCTGCTCGGCACGCTCTCGGTGCTGATGCTGGCCCGGATCGGGCGGCGGCTCTTCTCCTCGACCCTGCTCGGCTGCACCGCCGCCCTGCTGATGGCCGTGGACGGCCTGCACTTCGTGATGAGCCGGGTCGGCCTGCTGGACGGCGTGTCGATGTTCTTCGTGCTGGGCGCGTTCGGCTGCCTGCTGGTGGACCGCGACCACAGCCGCCTGGTGCTGGAGGCGGCCCGGGCGGAGGGCGGCCGGGCCGCGGACGAGGTGCGGCTCGGCCTGCGGCCGTGGCGGATCGGCGCCGGTGCGCTGCTCGGCTGCGCCGCCGCGGTGAAGTGGAACGGCCTGCAGATCCTGCTGGTCTTCCTCGTGCTGACGCTGCTCTGGGACCGGGCCGGCCGCCGCCGGGCCGGTGCGCACCGCCCGACCCGCAGTCTGCTGCGCCGTGACCTGCTGCCCGGTCTGCTGTCGATGGCCGGCACCGCCGTCCTGGTCTACGTCGCCTCGTGGTCGGGCTGGTTCGCCACCGACGGCGGCTTCGACCGGCACTGGGCCGACCACCGGGCGGGCGTGTCGATGCCGCGGACGCCGGTGGTGGACATCCCGCTGCCCCGGGTGCCGATGACCTGGGTGCCGTCCGCGCTGCGCGGCTGGTGGCACTTCCACTCGCAGATGTACGACTTCAACACCGGCCTGACCTCGCCGCACACCTACCAGTCGAACCCGTGGAGCTGGCTCGTCCAGGGCCGCCCGGTGTCGATGTACTGGCAGCAGCTGGCCGACGGGAAGGGCGGCTGCACGTCCGGCGGCGGCTGCGCGAGCCAGATCCTGGCGCTCGGGACGCCGCTGCTGTGGTGGGCGGCCTGCTTCGCACTGGCGTACGCGGTGTGGCGCTGGCTGTTCCGCCGGGACTGGCGCTCGGGTGCGGTGCTGGCCGGCGTCGCCGGGATCTACCTGCCCTGGTTCGGCTACCAGGAGCGGACGATCTTCTCCTTCTACATGGTGATCCTGGTGCCGTTCCTCTGCCTCGCGGTGGCCCAGATGCTCGGGGCGATGCTCGGCCCGGCCGGCAGCAGCAGGCGCCGCCGGGCCTGGGGGGCGGCCGGGGCCGGGCTGGTCGTCGTCGCGGTGGTGGGCTGTTTCGCCTTCTTCTACCCGCTGTACACGGCGGAGGTGATCCCCATGTCGGACTGGCAGGACCGGATGTGGTTCACCAGCTGGATCTGACCGGTGGCCGCGCCGGCCGGGCAACTGCTGCCGGTCACCTGGCTGCTCGGTGCGGTGATCGCGCTGCTGCTCGCGGCGGCGGTGGCGGTGGCCGGCCGGGGCCGGCTCGGCCACGGGCACGCGGTGCTGCGGGCCGGACTGCGCGCGGTGGTGCAGCTGGCCGCGGTGGCCCTGGTGATCTCCTGGGTGGTCGGCTCGCTGTGGACGTCCGCCCTGTTCGTGCTGGTGATGTTCGCGGTGGCGGTGCACACGGCGGGCCGCCGGATGACCGGCGGCCCGGGCTGGGCGTGGGCGGCGCTGCCGATCGGCGCGGGCGTGCTGCCGGTGCTCGTCCTGCTGCTGGCCACCGGCCTGCTGCCGCACCGCGGCATCGCGCTGATCCCGGTCGCGGGCATCCTGATCGGCGGTGCGCTGACCGCGACCTCGCTGGCCGGCCGCCGGGCGCTGGACGAGCTGCGCACCCGGCGCGGCGAGGTGGAGGCGGCGCTCGCCCTCGGCTTCGAGGACCGCGACGCACGGCTGGAGATCTGCCGGACTGCCGCCGCGACCTCGCTCGTCCCCGTCCTGGACCAGACCCGCACCGTGGGCCTGGTCACCCTGCCCGGCGCCTTCGTCGGGATGCTGCTCGGCGGGGCCGGCCCGGTGCAGGCGGGCGCGGTGCAGCTGTTCGTGCTGATCGCCCTGCTCGCGGTGGAGTCGGTGGCGGTGGTCGCGGTGCTGGAGCTGGTCGGCCGGGGGCGGGTGCCGGCCTGAGGCCCCGGCCGGACCGCCGTCCGGCCTCCGGTAGGGTGGGAGGCGTTGAAGGGGAGTAGCCCTCCACCGGACCGTCGACACACTGGCCCCCAGGGGCCCGGCGCCCGGGACACCTCGTACCGCTCGGGGTGTCGGCGAGACCTTCGGCCGCAGTGCTGTGAACACGACCAGTGCTGTCGGGCCGAAGCGTCCCCTGACAGGGCTCCGGTCCGGCGGCCAGACCGAGAGACCGGACCCGATGAGCCTCACCGTTGCCGCGCTGACCTTCGGCATCATCTTCCTCGCGGAACTGCCCGACAAGACCGCCCTGGCCAGCCTGGTCCTCGGGACCAAGTACCGGGCCTCCTACGTCTTCGCCGGCATCGCCGCCGCGTTCGCCGTGCAGGTCGCCCTGGCACTGGTGGCCGGCAGCCTGCTCGCCCTGCTCCCGCAGCGCTGGGTGGAGGGCGTCACCGGCGTGCTCTTCCTGCTCGGCGCGGCGATGCTGCTCTGGCAGCACGGCGACGAGGACGACGGCCACACCGCCAAGGAGCCCTCCTCCGGCAGCTTCTGGAAGGTCGCCGGGGCCAGCTTCGCCGTCGTGGCGGTCGCCGAGTTCGGCGACCTCACCCAGATCATGACCGCCAACCTCGCCGCCAAGTACGCGGACCCGGTCTCCGTGGGCCTCGGCGCCTGGCTGGCGCTGTGCGCCGTGGGCGGCATCGCCATCGTCGGTGGGCAGAAGCTGCTGCGGCACGTGCCGATGAAGGTCATCGTGCGGATCGCGGCGAGCCTGATGCTGCTGATGGCCGCGTTCAGCATCTTCAAGGCCGTCACCGGCTGACGTCCGCCGGCCCCGGAGGGCGGCCGGTCAGCAGTTGGGGTCGGCCGCCTCCTTCTCCAGGGCGGCGCGGGTCTTGGGGCCGTACAGGGTGCCGTTGCGCTCGTCGCCCTTGATCCGGGCGTCGCGCTGGAACTCGCTCAGGATCCACTGCGTCCAGGAGTCGAAGTTCCCCGTCGCGAACCAGACGTTGAGGCTGCCGCAGGAGGTGGTGATCAGCAGCTGCTGCATCGCCCGGACGTCGGCGCCCGAGTCGCCGGGCTTCAGCACCCGCACGCCCGAGGCGCTCGGTGCGGCGGAGGACGACGTACTGCCGGTCGGCGCACCGGACCCGGCGGGGCTGAGCGCCACCGCGGGCTCCCGGCTGGCCTGCGCCGTGCTGCGGCCCGGCGAGGCGGACGCCTTGCGGGAGGCGGACGAGGAGGCGCTGGCGGTCGGCCCGGGCTGCTCCAGGTCCGGCGGCAGGGCGTCCACGGTGCCGTTGGGGGAGGGCAGCGCCTGGTCGACGTTGCTCGGCTCGGAGGCGGGGGCCAGCGCCAGCGCCAGGCCCGCGCCGACGGCCGCGATCCCGAGCCCGGCGGCGATGACGACGGTGCGGCGGCGGCCCGAGGTGAGCCGGTCCTGCTCGCGCCGGTCGGCCCGCCCGCCCGGGCGCTGCTGCGGGGTCCCGTGGAAGTCGAAGACGCCCAGGTCGCCACCGGGGCCGACGGGGCCGCCGGGAGAGGCCGGACGGCCGTCCGGGGCGGGCCGCTGCTGCGGCACGGCTGGCGGCGGGGCGGCCGGCGGCGGGGGCACGACGACGGCCGGCACCGGCGGCATCAGCGTGGTCGCGAACGGGTCGGCAGTCGGCCCGGCCGCCGCGTGGCCGTAGCCGTGGCCGTGGCCGGCCGAGACGTACGGTCTGACCAGCGGCGGGCCCTCCACATGGGGCAGGACGGCGGTCTCGGCGGCATCCGGGGACGAGGAGGCGCATGCGCAGCCGACGGCCGTCCGGACCGTCCCGCACAGCGGGCAGAGCTCTCCCGGCATCGGCCGGTCCTCCTCGGTCGGTGTGACGAACGCGCCCGATTATGCAGGAGGTTGCACGGAGACGACAGGGAGGTCCCGTGTTGGAGGGCGACCTTGTCCTATTTCATGGCGAAACGGTCGCGATGAACGGTCGGTGACGGCCCGCCGTCCTCCCGGTGCGCCACTGCTGCGCCTACGGAGTGCCGCTGACGTCCCGCGACCGGCGCTCCTCCAGCACCGTGTACCCGGCGCTGGTGTAGAGGCCCATCGCCACCTCGTTGCCGCCGAACACGTTGAACAGCAGCGCACGGTCACCGGCCGCCAGGACGGCCTGCTCGCCGACCGCCATCGCGGCCCGGCCGAACCCCCGCCCCCGGTGCTCCGGCAGCACGTCCAGCGAGTACCCGAAGGTGACGCCGGGCAGGAAGCCGTGCTTCAGCCAGCCCGTCCCGACCGTCTCGCCGCCCGCCTCCAGCACCAGGAACGCATTGCCCTCGGTGTCCATCCCGCGGGGCAGCAGCCGGGAGAAGTCCGCCGCCGACTTGGCCCGGGCCTCCTGCTCCGTGTGCGCACCCGCCCGGACCATGTCCGCGACGTACGCCGCGTCCTGCTGCGCCCGCCACGCCGGGTACTCCTCCGCGGTCATCGGACGCGCCGTTACGCCGAGGTCGGTCGCCGCGGCGGCGACCGTCTTGACCCGGGCCTGTCCGCGCACCGCATAGCCCTCGAACAGCGGGTCCGGCGCGGCCAGCAGCACCTCGACCCGGTGGCCGCCGCGCTCCGCGCACCACCGCTCGGCCCAGTGCAGCGCCGCGGGCCGCAGTCCCTCCCGGCCCGGCTCCGTCCACAGCTCGCCGATCCGCCCCACCGGGCTGCCGTTGCGGTCGTCCAGGCCCACCGCCACGAAGCCCACCGTCCGGCCGTCCTCGGTGATCCCGGCGACCGTCCAGCCCCCCGTCCGCCCGCCGGCCTCCGCGGCCAGCTGCTCGGCGGCGGCCGGCTCCAGCCCGCCGGCACGGTAGGAGTCGGTCAGGCGCCGCTGATAGCCGGGCAGCCAGGTCGAACGGTCGGGGAGCGGGATGATGTCGGCCATCCGCGCACCCTAGGACGCACCCGGAGGGACACTCCACCGGTTTTGTCCGGCCACCGCGGCCGAATCAGGCCGTGCCGTACTCCCGGTGCTGCTGCGGGCTGACCCCGCGGACCCGCTTGAACGCGCTGCTCAGTGCGAACGGACTGCCGTACCCCACCCTGCGGGCCACCGCCGCCAGCGTGGCCTCCGGCTCGCGCAGCAGATCGGCCGCCAGGTCCAGCCGCCAGCCCGTCAGGTACGCCATCGGCGGCTCCCCGACCAGCTCGGTGAAGCGCCGCGCCAGCGCCGCCCGCGACACCCCGGCCTCCGCGGCCAGCGAGGCCACCGTCCACGGCTCGGCCGGCCGGCCGTGCAGCAGCCGCAGCGCCCGGCCCACCACCGGGTCGCCGTGCGCCAGGTACCAGCGCGGCGCCGCCGCCTCCGGGCGGGCGAACCACTCGCGCAGCACCGTGATCAGCAGCAGGTCCAGCAGCCGGTCGAGCACCACCTCCTGGCCCGGCGCGTCCCGGTCCATCTCCTCGCCGAGCAGCGCGGGCAGCGGCGACGACCAGGCGTCCGCCGGCAGCACCGCGACCGGCGGCAGCGCACGCAGCAGCCGGCCGTTCACCTCGCCGCGCAGCTGGTACGTGCCGCTCAGGAACACCGTCGCCCCGTCCGGCCGGCCGCCCCACGACCGTCCTCCGAGGTCCATCTCCTCGCACAGCGGAGCCCCCGCCGGATCGGTGGAGAACTGCCCCGGGTGGATCACCACCTGCACCGGGCTGTCCGGCCGGTCCGCCACCGTGTACGGCTCGGGGCCGCGCACGATCGCCACGTCCCCCGGCCCCAGTGCGACCGGCTCCGCCGCCTCCGGGACGATCCACGCCGTACCGCGCCCCATGCTGACCACCGTCAGCGGCGCCCCGTCCCGGACGGCCACCGCGAACGGCGGGTCCAGCACCGAACGCAGCAGGAAGGCACCCTGCGCCCGCGGAGCCGCGAGCAGCCCGGCCAGTCCGTCGGCTGCGTCCATGGGGCCAGCCTAGGGCGTGTCTTACGGATCTTGTCGGATCAGCCTGCGGCGCCATGGCACGCGCCTCGCCGCGTTGTCGTCGGTCGCCGATGCTCCGCATGGACTCCCTCCTCCGCCTTGCGATGCACGCACCCTGGCGCCGCAGGCTGATCCGACAAGATCCGTAAGACACGCCCTGGGCCGCGCGGTCGAAGGCGGTGGGGCGGTTCCCTGGACGCGTGCGTATGCGGGCGAGCGGACCGGCCATGGGCGCCGTACCGTTGCGCCGGTTGACTTGACGGTATGACACGGACCACGGGGGACAAGGAGGTGCGACCCATGGCAACCGCACTGCTGGTCGCGGCCACCATCGCGACGGGCCTGATGGCAGGTCTCTTCTACGCCTTCGCCTGCTCGGTGATGCCGGGCCTCGGCCGCAGCGGGGACGGCACCTTCGTCGAGGCGATGCAGCGGATCAACACGGCCATCCTGAACGGCTGGTTCGCCGCCGCCTTCGCGGGCGCACTGATCCTCACCGTCGCCGCCGGCGCCCTGCACCTCGGCGGCGCCGGGCGGCCCGCCCTGCCGTGGATCGCCGCCGCCGCGGTGCTCTACCTGCTGGTGCTGGTGATCACCATGGCCGTCAACGTGCCGCTGAACGACCGGCTCGCGGCGGCCGGCGAACCCGGATCGGTCACCGACCCGGCCGCCGTCCGGGCCGCCTTCGAGCAGGCCTGGGTGCGCTGGAACACCGTCCGCGCGGTGCTCAACACGGCGGCCTTCGGCAGCCTCGCCTGGGCGCTCGTCCTGTCGGGACGCGCCGGGGTCTGACCGCCGCGGCGCGTACGGGTGGTGCAGGATGGAGGCATGTCTGTGGTGAAGATCAACGTGCTGACCGTCCCGGCCGAGATGCGGGAGACCCTGGAGAAGCGGTTCGCCGCGCGTGCCGGGGCGGTGGAGAACTCGGACGGCTTCGAGTGGTTCGAGCTGCTGCGCCCGGTCGAGGGCACCGACCAGTACCTGGTGTACACGCGGTGGCGCGACGAGCAGTCCTTCAAGGCCTGGATGGAGGGGCCGATGCAGGCCGCGCACCGCCAGGGCCCGCCGGCCGCCGAGGGCGAGGCGCCGAAGCGGCCCGCCGCCAGCGACTCGGTGCTGTGGTCCTTCGAGGTGGTGCAGTCCGCCGGGCCGAAGGCCTGACCGGAACCGACCGTGACGGGGTGCGGCCGCCGGCCGCACCCCGTCAGTGTTTCTCGGCGGGCTTCTCGGCGGGGGCTTCCGCAGGCGCCGCGGCCGGGGGTGCGAAGACGACCGGTGCGCCGAAGGCCGCCCGGCGGGTGGTGCGGCGCAGCGCCCGCAGGACGGGCCCGCCGACGGTCAGGCAGAGCACGGCGGTGAGGGCGGCCCGGGGCAGGTCCCAGCCGAGCGAGGTGGTCAGGCAGTACAGCGCGAACCGGGGGAGGTTCGCCGAGAGCGGGTCGCCGGGGACGAAGGCGATGGAGCTCGCCTGCCCGGCGATGTACGGCCAGCCCTGCAGGTTCATCACCGTGCCGTAGCCGACCGCGGCCACCGCCCCGTACCCGGCGAGCATCAGGTGTTCGCCGCGGCCGCGGAGGGCGGCCGCTCCCGGCAGCAGCCCGGCGCCCAGGCACACCCAGCCCATGGCGAGCATCTGGAACGGCAGCCAGGGCCCCACCCCGCCGGTGAGCAGTGCCGAGGCGAACATCGACACCGCGCCGAGCACGAAGCCGAAGCCGGGCCCGAGCACCCGCCCGGCCAGCACCATCAGGAAGAACATCGGCTCCAGGCCGGCCGTGCCCGCGCCCAGCGGCCGCAGGGCGGCACCCGCCGCGGCGAGCACGCCGAGCAGGGCGACCGCCTTGGCGTCCAGCCCGGGGGCGCCGCCGCCGGCCTCGCGGCCCTCGGAGATCTGGGCGACCACCACGGCCAGCAGCAGCGGCAGCAGCAGCGCGAACAGCCAGGGGGCGTCGGCGGAGTGGCCGACCAGGTCGGAGCCGGGGGAGGCGAGCAGCGGCCAGCCGAAAGCGGCGACGCCGATCGCCGAGAGCAGGGCGAGCGCGGGCGCGGAACGCCGTCCGAGCGGTGCGGGCCCGGCCGGGGCGGTCACAGCGGCTCCCCGAGCGCCTCGGTGATCTGATTGAGTGTCAGCCATGGTTCAGGTGTGAGGACTTTGGCGATCTGCGGGGCGAACGCCGGTGCAGCAGTGACGACTTCGGCGGTCGGCCCGTCGGCGACCGCCTCGCCCTCGGCCAGTACCACGGTGCGGTGGGCGAGTTCGGCGGCGAGCTCGACGTCGTGGGTGGCCAGCAGGACGGCGTGCCCGCTCCCGGCGAGGCCGCGCAGCACGCCGACCAACCGGGCCTTGGCGGCGTAGTCCAGGCCGCGGGTGGGCTCGTCGAGCAGGATCACCGGCGGCGCGGCGGTGAGCACCACGGCCAGGGCCAGGGTGAGCCGCTGCCCCTCGGAGAGGTCGCGCGGGTGCCGGTCGTCGGCCAGGCCGGGCAGCAGTTCGGCGACCAGGGCCCGGCAGGTGCCTGCGGGGGCACCGGCGTCCTTGTCGGCGGAGGCGCACTCGGCGCCGACGCTCTCGGTGCACAGCAGGTCGCGGGGCTCCTGCGGGACGAGCCCGATCTTCCGGACGAGTTCGGCGGGCCGGGCCTTGTGCGGGACGAGACCGCCGACCTTCACGCTGCCGCCGGACGGGGCGTGCAGGCCGACCAGGCTGCCCAGCAGGGTGGACTTGCCGGCGCCGTTGCGGCCCATCAGCGCGGTGGTCTCGCCGCTGCGCAGCACCAGGTCGACCCCGCGCAGCGCGGGCACGGGGCCCCGCTTCACCACCAGCCGGTCGACGGACGCCAGCACTTCGCCGTCGGGTGCCGGAGCTGTCGGCGGCGTGTGCTCCGCCAGCCGCGCGCGGAGCCCGGCCGCGCGGCGGCGGGCGTCGCGGACGGAGAGCGGCAGCGGTGACCAGCCGGCGGCCCGGCCGAGGGCGACCACCGGCGGGTGGACGGGGGAGTGCGCCATGATCCCGGCCGGGTCGCCCAGTTGCGGGGCGAGGCCGGGGCCGGGCAGCAGCAGCACCTGGTCGGCGTACTGGACGACGCGTTCCAGCCGGTGCTCGGCCATCAGCACGGTGGTGCCGAGGTCGTGGACGAGTCGCTGCAGCACCGCGAGCACCTCCTCGGCGGCGCCCGGGTCGAGCGCGGAGGTGGGTTCGTCCAGCACCAGCACCCGGGGGTGGACGGTGAGCACCGAGCCGATCGCCACCCGCTGCTGCTGGCCGCCGGAGAGCGAGGTGAGGGCGCGGTCGCGCAGGTCGGCGAGGCCGAGCAGGTCGAGGGTCTCCTCGACGCGGCGCCGCATCACGTCCGGGGCGAGGCCCAGCGACTCCATGCCGTAGGCGAGTTCGTCCTCGACGGTGTCGGTGACGAAGTGCGCGAGCGGGTCCTGGCCGACGGTGCCGACCACGTCGGCGAGGTCGCGCGGGCGGTGGGTGCGGGTGTCGCGGCCGGCGACGGTGACCCGGCCGTGCAGGGTGCCGCCGGTGAAGTGCGGGACGAGCCCGCTGACCGTGCCCAGCAGGGTGGACTTGCCGGAGCCCGACGGGCCGACCAGCAGGCAGAGTTCGCCCTCAGGGACGGTCAGGTCGACGCCGGTCAGGGCGGGCCCGGCGGCGTCGGCGTAGGTCACCGACACCTGCTCGAAGGTGATCACGAGCTCCTCCTGGGCGGGGTGGGGGCGGCCACCGCCGGCACCAGGCCGAGCAGGACGGCGGCCGCGGCGGGCAGCGGAAGGGCGGGGAGCTCCGGCGGCACCACCGAGGGCTCGAAGGCGGCCGGGTACTGCCCGGCGCACCAGACGGTGAGCGCGGCGACGGCGACGCCCGAGCCGGCCACCAGCCATTCGCGCAGCGCCCACGGGTCGGGCCGGTAGCGGGTGCGGACGGTGCGGCGGCCGCCGAGCACCAGCCCGGCCCCGGCCGCGGCCAGCCCGAGCAGCAGCACCGGCAGTGCCCAGCCGCTGCCGGCGGCGCCGAGCAGCCCGTACAGCGCCGCGCAGATGCCGAGCAGGCCGAGCAGGGTGAGGGCGGCGGTGGCCCGGGCGAGGCGGCGCGGCACGTCGGCGGTGCGGCCGAAGCCGCGGGTGTCCATCGCGGCGGCGAGCGCGACCGAGCGCTCCAGCGCACCCTCCAGCACCGGGAGCCCGACGCTCAGCAGGGCGGCGATGCCGCGGTCCTCGCGGCCGCGCAGCCGGCGGGCGGCCCGCAGCCGCCGGACGTCGGCGACCAGGTTCGGGGCGAAGGTCATCGCCACCACCGCGGCCAGCCCGGCCTCGTACAGGGCACCGGGCAGCGCGCGCAGCAGCCTGGTGGGGGAGGCGAGCGCATTGGCGGCGCCCACACAGACCAGCAGGACGGCCAGCTTCAGCCCCTCGTACAGGGCGAACAGCAGGCCCTCCAGGGTGATCGCACCGCCCACCCGGACGCCCTGCGCCCACTGCGGCAGCGGCAGTTGCGGCAGGGTGAGCAGCACATGGGTGCCCTGCACGGGGGAGCCGAGCAGCACCGTGAACGCCATCCGGATGCCCAGCACCAGCAGGCCGAGCCGCAGGAACGCCCCGTAGGAGCGGGCCCACGGCTCGTCGCCGCGGCGGGCCGCGACCACGTAGCCGGCGACCGCGGCGATCAGCAGGAGCAGCAGCGGATTGGTGGTGCGGGAGGCCGCGGCCGCGAGGCCGAGCGCCCACAGCCACCAGGCGCCGGGGTGCAGGTGGCGCGGGCCGACGGCGGGGCGTACGGCGGTGCGGGGTCGTGGCATGGCGTGGTCTCCGGGCAGCCTGGGCGGTCGTCAGCGGCGGTGGCGGACCTGCCACCAGGCGCCGGCGCCGAGCAGCACGACGAGGAGCCCGCCGAGCACCGGGCCGAGCAGGCCGTGGTCGGACGAGCCGTCGGCCGCGGCGCCGGACTCCCCGGCGGGGGCGTCGGCCAGGGCCTCGCCGCAGCCTGCCCTCGGGTAGCCGGCGATCGCGCACAGCATGCCCGCGCTGTCGTAGCGCAGCGGCGGCGCGACGGCGGCCAGCACCTCCGCGGAGGTGGCGGCGGTCGGGACGGAGGCGCAGGCCGTACGGGCCGCGGGCGGGGTGCCCGCGCCCTTCGGGGCGTCCGCGGGGGTGCCGAAGTCGAGCACCACGGCGACCCGCTTACGCCCGGCCCCGGCCGGGGTGGCCGCGCACAGCGCCGCGAAGTCGCCGGCGGCGCCGGGGCGCGCGGCGTCCTTGCCGCCGTCGGGGCTCAGCGCGAACCGCCAGCCGTCGACCGAGCCGTCCGCCGGCACGTACACGGCCGGGCCCTGCTGCTGGTAGGTCCAGGCGCCGCCGCTCCACTTCCAGAACGACCAGTAGCGGTAGTCCGCGGCCTGCGCGGGTGCCGCGGCCGACACCAGGACGAGGAGGGCTGCCGGGACGGCGGCGAGCAGGGCCGCCGCCCGGCGCAGCGCGCTGGTCACTGCTGCCCGTCGTCCTTCGCCGGGGTGTCCGTCGATGCGGCCGCGGCGGCCTGCCGACGGCGGTTCAGGCTGATGGCCAGCCCGCCGCCGATGCCGACCACCAGGCCGGTGCCGACCAGCCAGATCGGCGAGAAGCCGCCGTTGTCCTCGCCGTCGGTGATGCCGGAGCCGGGGGCCGCGGTGCCGTCCGGGTTGGCGGACGCCGCGGAGGCCGCGGCGGAGGGCACCGAGGCGGCCTTCGGGCCGGCGTCCAGCAGCAGCTGGACGAGGTTGGTGCCGCCGAAGTTGTAGGGGTCGAGCTTGGCGGCCTGGGCGACCAGCAGCAGGGTCGCGGCGGCGGCCGCGTCGGTGCCGTTCTTGCCCTTGGCGGCCCAGGTGTAGCCGTTGCCGGCCAGCCAGTCCGCGGCGGCGGCGGCCTGGTGCGGATGGCCGGCCTTCACCAGCGACAGCACCGCCCAGGAAGTGGCGTTCAGGTCCGGGGCGGGCTCGGCGCCGGGGGTGGTCAGCATCAGGTGCTGGCCGTTGGCGTTCAGCTGCGACACCAGGTACGCGGAGGCGGCCTCGGCGGACTGCGCGCGCGGCACGGCGGTCGCGGCGCCGCCCTGGGCGCACGGCAGGGCGACCGGGGCGGAGTCCACCCGGTCCGTGGTGGTCACCGGCAGCGCCCCGCCGGCCGCGGCCAGCGCCGCCTGCGCGGAGGCCAGGCCGTTGGCCTTGGCGTCGGCGGCCGGCTGGTAGACGAAGCCGCCGCGCTCGGCGGCGGTGGCGGCGCAGCCGAGCTGGAAGGAGGCGAGGCCGTCCCAGGCCGTCCGGCCGGCCTTGGCGACCTTCGCCGGGTCGGCGTGCGCGGCGGCCAGCGCGTTGAGGGCCAGGCCGGTGGAGTTGGCGTCGCCCGGGTTGCCCGGGTTGTAGGACCAGGTGCCGTCCGCGTTCTGGTTCGCCTTCAGCCAGTCGACGCCCTTGGTGACCGCGTCCTGGTGCCCGCCGAGCACGGTGAGCGCCTGCACGGCGACGGCGGTGGCGTTGCTGTCCTCGGTCTTCGGGTCGCAGGCCGCCGCGGTGTCCGCCCGGAACGACGGCCAGCCGCCGTCCGCGCACTGCTGCCCGGTCAGCCAGTCGACGGCGGCCGGAGCCGGGACGACCTTCGCGGAGGCCAGCGCGGTCAGTGCCAGCGCCTGGCGCCACACGCCGTCGTAGGTGGGGTCGCCCTTGCCGTACAGCGCGGCGGGCGGCGTGACCGGGGACGGCGCCGGGGTGTCGGCCAGGGCGGGGGCGGCGGCGCCGGCCAGCAGCAGGCCGGCCAGCGCGGTGGCGCCCAGGCGGGCGGCGGTGAGCATGTGAGGGTGAGCCTTTCGGTGAGCGGTGCAGCAGCCCGGCGGGGCTGCCCGTAGACCTCGACGGAACCGGGCGTGCCACGCCCGGCCGGCCGCTCGCCCCGGCCCCGGGCAGTCCGGCTCGCCCGCCGGGCGGGCTCACGGTTGCGGGTCAGCGCCGGATTCGCACCGGCTTCCCCCGGGAGGGGCGGATGGAGTTGTCGTGCGCCCCGACTCTAACGGGCGACCGTCCGGGGACTGCGGCCGCTCCGGTGGAACGTGTTCCAGTTCCGGCCGGGGACACCCCGAAGAACGGCCCGGTACCCCCGCTAGCCCTCCACGGTGAGCAGCCGTGCCGCCGCGTGCAGGTCGCTGCGGACCTCCGCCAGTGAGCTGCGCCCGGACAGCCAGCTCAGCAGCGTCGCGTGCCAGGTGTGGCCGACCACCCGCAGGGCGGCCCGCTGCTCCGCCGTCGGCGGCCCCGGCAGCCGGGCCGCCGCCAGGACGATCTCCGACGTCAGTTCGGCCACCGCGTCGACCTCGCGCCCCGCCGAGCGGTCCGCGAAGGACAGCGCCCGCACCATCGCCTCCGCCAGCCGCGGGTCCCGCTGCAGTGCGTGGAAGGCCAGCGTCAGCGTCTCCGCGACCCGTCCCGCCGGGTCGGCGGCCGTCGGCGGATGCCTCCTCACCTGCTCCTTCAGCCCGCGCAACTGCTCCTCCATCACCGCCACGAGCAGGTGCACCTTGGACGGGAAGTAGCGGTAGAGCGTGCCCAGCGCGACCTGCGCGCCCTCGGCGACGTCCCGCATCTGGACGGCCTCCCAGCCGCCCCGGGAGGCCAGCGCGGTCGCGGCGCGCAGGATCGCACGGCGGCGCTCCGCCTGGCGCTGGGAGAGCCGGCGGTCGGCAGTGCTGGACGCGGTCAACGGAGCCCCCAGGGCGTTGACGGAACGAGACCGGGCACGTGGCGTGAATCACCTTCCCTGGCTCAAGCCGTGAAGCTACGGGCCGGTATCTTCGAGGTCTCTCGTCGTCCACCTGCCCGACGACGAGGAGCCACTTCGCCATGAAACGTGATCTACTTTAACCGCTGCGGCCGCCGGTGCCGGGTTGAGTAGGGATAAGGGGCCAGCATGACCGCGCTGCCGCGACCGCTGCGGATCGCCCTCCTGTCCTACCGCGGCGACCCGTTCTGCGGTGGCCAGGGCGTCTACGTCCGCCACCTCTCGCGCGAGCTGGCCCGGCTCGGCCACCACGTGGACGTGATCGGCGCGCAGCCCTTCCCCGTCCTCGACGAGGTCGAGGGCCCCGGCTCCGTCCGGCTCGTCGAGCTGCCCAGCCTCGACCTGTACCGCAGCGACGACCCCTTCCGCACCCCCGCCCTCGCCGAGTACCGCGGCCCGGTCGACGTGCTGGAGTTCCTCACCATGCGCACCGGCGGCTTCCCCGAGCCGCTCACCTTCTCGCTGCGCGCCCGGCAGTTCCTCGCCCGGCACAAGGGCCGCTACGACGTCGTCCACGACAACCAGACCCTCGGCTACGGCCTGCTCGGCCTGGAGCGGCACGGCTTCCCGCTGGTCACCACCGTGCACCACCCGATCACCGTCGACCGGAGGCTCGAACTGGAGGCCGCGGCCACTGCCGTCAAGCGGCTCTCGCTGCGCCGCTGGTACGCCTTCACCCGGATGCAGAAGCGGGTCGCCCGGCGCCTGGAGCACGTCATCACCGTCTCCTCGAGCTCCGCCGCCGAGATCGTCGAGCACCTCGGGGTCGCCGCCGGCGCCGTCTCCGTGGTGCCGATCGGCGCCGACACCCGGCTCTGGTCGCCCGACCCGTCGGTGGCGACCGTGCCCGGACGGATCGTCACCACCTCCTCCGCCGACGTGCCGCTCAAGGGGCTCGTCCACCTCGTCGAGGCGCTCGCCAAGGTCCGCACCGAGCGCGAGGCCCACCTGGTGGTCGTCGGCAAGCCGCAGAAGGAGGAGGGGCCGGTCGCCGACGCGGTGCGCCGCTTCGGCCTGGAGAAGCACATCGACTTCCGGACCGGGCTGACCGACCGGGAACTCGTCGACCTGTACCGCTCCGCCGAGGTCGCCTGCGTGCCCTCGCTGTACGAGGGCTTCTCGCTGCCCGCCGCCGAGGCGATGGCCACCGGCACCCCGCTGGTCGCCACCACCGGCGGCGCCATCCCCGAGGTCGCCGGAGCCGACGGCGAGACCTGCCTCGCCGTACCGCCCGCCGACGCCGGCGCGCTCGCCGCCGCCCTCGGCCGCCTGCTCGACGACCCGGCCCTGCGAGAACGCCTCGGCACCGACGGCCGCGAGCGGGTGCTGGCCAACTTCACCTGGCAGCGCGCCGCCGAATTCACCGCCGAGCGCTACCGCGCCGCCGTCGCCACCGGGGCCGGGCAGCGCGCCCGCGCCGGGCACGGCTGGCGCTACGTCGCCTGACGCTTCGCCATCCTCCTTCAGTACAGCAGCAACGAATGGGAGCCCCGCAGTGCTGACCGTCGATTTCTCCCGCTTCCCGCTCGCCCCCGGCGACCGGGTGCTCGACCTGGGCTGCGGCGGGGGCCGGCACGCCTTCGAGGCCTACCGGCGCGGCGCGAACGTCGTCGCCCTGGACCAGAACGGCGACGAGATCGCCGAGGTCCGCAAGTGGTTCGCGGCGATGGAGCAGGCCGGCGAGGCCCCCGCGGGCTCCTCCGCGGTGGCCATGGAGGGCGACGCGCTCAACCTGCCCTTCGACGACGACACCTTCGACCGGATCATCATCTCCGAGGTGATGGAGCACATCCCGGACGACAAGGGCGTCCTCGCCGAGATGGTCCGCGTCCTCAAGCCCGGTGGCCTGCTCGCCGTCACCGTGCCCCGGTACCTGCCGGAGAAGATCTGCTGGGCGCTCTCCGACGAGTACCACGAGGTCGAGGGCGGCCACATCCGCATCTACCGCGGCGACGAACTCGTCGACAAGGTCCGCGAGGCCGGCCTGGAGCCCTACGGCACCCACCACGCCCACGCCCTGCACTCGCCGTACTGGTGGATCAAGTGCGCGGTCGGCGTCAACAACGACAAGGCGCTGCCCGTCCGCGCCTACCACCAGCTGCTGGTCTGGGACATCGTCGGCACCCCGGTGATCGGCAAGCTCACCAAGGCCGCCGAGAAGGCGCTCAACCCGGTCATCGGCAAGAGCTTCGTGGTGTACGCCTCCAAGCCGCACCGGGCCGGCAAGTGACCGCGGCCGTCCCCGAGGCGCTGCTGCTCGACGGCGTCCTCGACGCCGAGCAGGCCGTCGCCACCGTCCGCTCGATCCTCGCCGACCAGCAGGCCGACGGCGCGATCCCGTGGTTCCACGGCGGGCACCTCGACCCGTGGGACCACACCGAGGCCGCCATGGCCCTCGACACCGCGGGCGAGCACGCCGCCGCCGAGGCCGCCTACCGCTGGCTCGTCGACCACCAGAACCCGGACGGCTCCTGGTACGCCGGCTACTCCTACGGCCACGGCGGCCCCGACGGCGAGGTCACCAACACCGCCAAGGAGACCAACTTCTGCGCCTACGTCGCCGTCGGCGCCTGGCACCACCACCTGGCCACCGGCGACGACACCTTCCTGGAATGGATCTGGCCCACCGTCCGGCGCGCGCTCGACTTCACCGTCGGACTGCGGCTGCCCGGCGGCCCGATCGCCTGGCGCCAGGACGAGGACGGCACCGCCCCCGACGAGGCCCTGCTCACCGGCTCCTCCTCGATCCTGCACGCCCTGCGGTGCGGTCTCGCCATCGCCGACCACCTCGAAGAGCCCCAGCCCGACTGGGAGTTGGCCGCCGGACGGCTCCGCCACGCGATCGCCCACCACCCGGAGCGGTTCCTCGACAAGGACCGCTACTCGATGGACTGGTACTACCCCGTCCTCGGCACCGCGCTGCGCGGCGACGCCGCCGAGCAGCGGCTCGCCCGCGACTGGGACCGCTTCGTCGTCCCGGAGCTCGGCGTGCGCTGCGTCAGCGACCGGCCCTGGGTCACCGGCGGCGAGAGCGCCGAACTCGCCCTCGCCCTCTGGGCGGTGGGCCAGTCCGACCGCGCGGTGGAGATCCTCCGCTGGATCCAGCACCTGCGGCACACCGACGGCTCCTACTGGACGGGCTACGTCTTCGAGGACGACGCCATCTGGCCCGAGGAGCGCACCACCTGGACGGCCGGCGCCCTGCTGCTCGCCGTCGCGGCCCTCGGCGGGGACCACGCCACCGTCGCCGTCTTCGGCGGCGAGGGCCTGCCCGCCGGCCTGGTCGTCAACGACTGCTGCTGACCCCGGAACGCAACGCCGGAGGGGCGGTACCCGGACCGGGTACCGCCCCTCCGGCGTTGCGTCTCCGTCAGCCGCGCTGGATGCCGGAGGTGTCGTTCAGCAGGCCGTGCGAGCCGTCCGGCAGCTGCGCCACCAGCGCCGCACCGCGCTGCTCGACCGCCAGGTACCAGGTGCCCGGGACGAGCTCGCCGACCGGCGGGCCCGCCGGGTTGTCCTTGCCCACCAGCTGGCGGACGGCCGGCACCGCGAACCAGAACGGCTGGAACGGCGCCGCCGGGGCGGCGTGGGCGTCCTGCACCGGCTGGGGCTGCGGGTGGCCGCCCTGGGCCGCCGGGTAGCCGTAGCCGCCCGGCTGCGGCTCGGCGCCGAACGGCGCCTGCGCGGCGCCCGGCTGGCCGCCGGCCTGCGGGTAGCCGTACTGGCCGGGCTGGCCCGGCTGGCCCGCGCTCTGCGGGAAGCCCTGGAAGGCCTGCGGGGCCGGCGCGGCCGGCTTGTCCGACAGCAGCGGCGCCTGCAGCGCGGGCACCAGCGGGCCCGCGGCCGCGGCACCGGCCAGCACCAGCGCGGCCAGCAGGCCGAGCCAGGCGCCGAAGCCGTGGTCCACGTTCTCGCCGGCGCCGCCGAGCGCCCACAGCGCCGTCCAGAAGTTGGCGACCGCCAGCGCGGTGCCCCACTGGTCCAGGCGCAGGCCGAGCACCTGGCGGGTGGCCGAGGCCTCGCCCTGCAGGCGGTGCACCAGGATCAGCGCGGCCGCGACGATGCCGAGCAGGAACGCCGACGGCAGGATCGGGAAGAGCGCGGCCTTCCAGGCGTTCTGGGTGTCCGAGGTGCACCGGCCGGCGATGCAGAACTCTGCGGACAGGTAGGGCAGGAAGGACGCGATGAAGAGCAGTACGGCCGCACCTGCGACGGCGGCGTCTCCCCGCGTGAGAGCGCGCAGATTCACTAACGTTCCCCTCGTTGGTGTGTCGTGGACTGCGTGTCGGGGCGGTCGGCTGACCGTACGGGATGTCCCCGGACTGCCAAGAGCCTAGGGCCCTGGTCGGGCGCTGTGCACAGCGCCCCGGGTATACCCCCGATTTCGTGGCGAAATCGCCCGTGACTCCAGGTCAGCGCAGGGTACTGTCGCCCCTCACCTCCGGGCCCTCCTGATCCGGTGCCGACGGTCGTCGCTCCGTCGCTGCGCTCCCTCGCTCCTCGCTTTCGGCACCGGCGGGCCCTTCGGCTCGGGGCGGTCTTCGCTCCCTCGCTCCTCGCTTTCGGCACCGGCGGGCCCTTCGGCTCGGGGCGGGTGTCGCCCTCGCGCTCGGGCGGGTGCCCGCCGTCAGGAGCCGGCGGCGAGGAAGGCGGTCACCGCCTCGGCGATGCCCTCGGCGGCCTTCTGTCGCCACTGCGGGTCCGTCATGTGCTGGGCGTCTTCGGAGTGGCGCATGTTCCCGCACTCGATGAACACCTTCGGCACCCGCGACAGGTTGAGGCCGCCCAGGTCCGTGCGGGTGTCCAGGCCCTGCTTGCCGATGTAGTCGGAGTACGCCTGCCCGGTCGCCTGCTGGAACCGGTCGCGCAGCAGCTCGCCGAGCCGGTGCGAGGGGTCGACGATCGCCGTGGTGTCGGCCGGACCGGCGGCCACCTTCCCCGGCATGATCACGTGGAAGCCGTGGGCACCGGCCGGGGCGCCGTCGGCGTGCACCGACACGGCGGCGTCCGCCTTCGCCTCGTTGCCGATCCGGGCCCGTTCGTCGATGCACGGGCCGAACGGCCGGTCGCCGTCCTGGGTGAGCACCACGCTCGCGCCCCGCTGCCGCAGGATCTCCCGGGCCCGGTGCGCCACGTCCAGGGTGAACTGGGCCTCGCTGTATCCCGCGTTCGTCGAGGTGCCGGTGGTGTCGCACTCCTTGCGGGCGTTGCCGATGTCCACCTGCCGGTTGATCTCGGAGGTGTGCTTGGCGTTGCCCGGGTTGTGCCCCGGGTCCAGCAGCACGGTGCGGCCGTTCAGCGGGCCGGAGCCGGTCGGCGCGGACGGGCTCGGCGCCGCCGCCGAGGAGGCCGGGGCCGGCCCGGCGGGCTCCGGGAACGCCGCCGTCGGCTCGGCCGGCGACCCGGCGGCGGACGGCGGTGCGGCGGACGGCCGGGCGCCGTCGGCCAGCGCCTGCCAGCCGAACCAGCCGCCCGCGCAGAGCGCGGGCACCGTGCAGACGAGCACGGCGATGCCGAGGCGGCGGGCGCGGCGGGGGCGCTCGGGGTACTGGGTGTCGCTGGCGGTGCCGGTCACGGGTGGTTCAGATCCTGTCCCAGGTGCGCTCGGTCAGACCGTAGGTCTTCGCGATGGCGTTCCATTTCGCCACGAAGTCCTTCTTGGACTGGGTGGCCTGCGGATTGAGGTCGTTGGCGCGCTTCTTGTCGGCGGTGTTGGGGGCGGTGCTGCCGGAGCAGCCCTGGGCGGCAACAGTACGTGCCCAGGCCGCGTACGCGCGGTCGATGTCCCCGGACGTCTGCCAGGCGGTCTTCAGGGTCTGCGCGGCCTCGGCGCCGCCCGGCAGGTCGCCGAGGTCCAGCTTGCCGAGGTCCGCGACCAGCTTGTCGCGCTGCACGGCCCCGTCGTCGAAGACCTGCGCGGCGCTCTCGACCTCGGACTTGTCGGGGCAGCTGGTCACCTTGGCGACCGCGCTGCCGATCGGCGCCTTGGCGCTCTCCCCGCGGGCCAGCAGCGCGTCCAGTGCCTTGGCCTGGCCCTCCGCCCCGGCACCGGCGCTCGCACTGCCGCTCGGCGAGGCCGCCGCGGACGCGCTGCCCGCCGGCGCGGAGGCGCCGCCACCGGCGCCGCCCTGCGGCGCGGGCAGGGCGGTGCCGGCCGGGGCCGCCGTGGACGGCTTCCTGCCGCTGTCGGAGTTCTGCACCGCCCACACCACGCCGACCCCGATCAGCAGGACCAGCGCCACACCCGCGGCGATCAGCAGCGGCGTCCGGTTGCGGGGCGGCTCCTCCTCGTCGAGGTCCTCGTACGCCGGGGCCGGGGCGCCGAGCGGGCGCGCCGGGGCCTGCGACGGGTCGAAGCCCGGGAACGGCGGGCGGGCGGCACCGTCGAACGGGGCCGCGCCCTGCGGCGGGAAGCCCTGCGGCCGCGGGGGAAAGCCCTGTGCCTGCGCACCGGCCTGCGGCGGGAAACCGGGCGGCGGGACCTGCGGCGGGAAGCCGGGCGGCCCGGAGACGTACGGGCGGGCACCGAGCGGCGGCCCGGCATCGCCGACGCCCCTGGTGGGCACCGGCGGCAGCAGCGCGGTCGACTGCTCGTCCTCCGCCGCGACCCAGCGCGGCGGCACGCCCTGCGGGGGGAAGCCCTGCGCCTGCGGCGGGAAGCCCGACGGCGCGGCCGCCGAGGGTGCGGGAGGAGCAGCCGGGGGCGGGCTGCCCTCGGGCACGGCCCTGCGCCGCACCCAGCCGCCGGCACCGCCGCGCGCGGTCGGGTCCCAGACCGCCGGCGGCGTGTTGTCCTGATCCGTCATTCCCCTGCCCTCGCCCGCTGCGTTGTCGCGTCGTACCCGCCGCGCCGTGCCCCAGCCGTTCGACTGCTGCCGCACACCGTACAGACCGGAGGTACGCCGCGGCACGGCACCCGGCGGGTGCCGCCCGTGTCGTACGACGGAGGAAGGCCCGCGATCGTGCCCGCGGGCCCGTCCGGCCCGGTCAGCGGGCGGTGCGCCGCAGCACCCGCAGCGAACCGGTCACCGAGACCTCCTCGAAGCCCTCGTCCAGGGCCCGCAGGTAGACCCGGTACGGCGCCTGGCCGCCGTCCTCCGGGTCCGGGAAGACGTCGTGCACCACCAGCAGGCCGTCCTCGGCCAGGTGCGGCGCCCAGCCCTCGTAGTCGCCCGTGGCGTGCTCGTCGGTGTGCCCGCCGTCGATGAACACCAGCGCCAGCCGGCCGCCCCACAGCGCGGCGATCTGCGGCGAGCGGCCCACCAGCGCCACCACGTGGTCCTCCAGCCCCGCGTGGAACAGCGTGCGGCGGAACGACGGCAGGGTGTCCATCCGGCCGACCTCCGGGTCGACCAGCGTCGGGTCGTGGTACTCCCAGCCCGGCTGCTGCTCCTCCGAACCGCGGTGGTGGTCCACGGTGAGCGCCACCGTGCCCGTCCGGCGGGCCGCATCGGCCAGCAGCACCGCCGAGCGGCCGCAGTACGTGCCGATCTCCAGCACCGGCAGCCCGGTGCGCTCCGCGGCCTCCACGGCCGCCGCGTACAGCGCCAGCCCCTCGTCCACCGGCATGAAGCCGGTCGCCGACTCGAAGGCCTTCAGCACCTCGGGCCCGGGCACCGGGCGGTCCGTACCGGGCACGTCGTGGCGGTCGGTCATGCTGCTGCTCCCTGCTGGGCCGGACGGAACGGTGCAGGGGACCCTACCCGACGGTACGGACCCGGCCGCCGCCCAGGTCCGAAGGCCGGGTCCGCGGGCCCGGTCGCAGGCCGACGGCCCCGCGCGGCCCGGCCGCCCGTACGCTCGTCGCCGGGAACGGCCGCCACACGAGGGGAACGGGAGCACCCATGCGCGCAGCGATCCTGCACGAGACCGGACAGGACGAGCTGGAGGTCCGCGACGACGTGGAGACGGTCCCGGTCGGGCCGGGAACCGTCCGGGTCCGGCTGCGGGCGGCCGGGCTCTGCCACTCCGACCTGTCCGCGATGAGCGGGGTGCTGCCGCAGCCGGCGCCGTTCGTGCCCGGCCACGAGGGCGCCGGCGAGATCACCGAGGTCGGCGAGGGCGTCACCGGCCTCGCCCCGGGCGACCGCGTGGTGCTCTGCTGGATGCCGCCCTGCGGCAGCTGCCCGCACTGCCGGCACGGCGAGACCCACCTGTGCACCGCCAGCCTCAAGCGGCTGTCCGTGCCCGCCTTCCGTTTCGGGCCCGGCACGCCCGCGTACGGCTTCTACAGCACCGGCAGCTTCGCCGAGGAGACGGTGGTCGCCGCCGACGCCGTCCTGCGGATGCCCGAGGACCTGCCCTTCGAGCTGGCCGCCCTGGTCGGCTGCGGGGTCACCACCGGCTTCGGCGCCGTGGTGAACACGGCGCGCGTCGAGACCGGCTCGACCGTGGCCGTGCTCGGCGCCGGCGGGGTCGGCGCCGCCGCCGTCCAGGCCGCCCGGATCAGCGGCGCCGCCCGGATCACCGTGGTCGACCCGGTCGTCTCCCGCCGCGAGCGGGCACTGGCGCTCGGCGCGACCGACGCGATCGCCCCCGAGGAGCTGAAGGCCGCCGCCAAGGGCCTCGCCCTCGGCGGCTACGACTACGTGGTGGAGGCGGTCGGCCGCTCGGAGACCGTCCGCGCCGGCTACGACGCGGTTCGGCGCGGCGGCGCCGTCGTGGTGGTCGGCGCGGGCGCCCGCGACGACCGGGTCTCCTTCAGCCTCGGCGAGCTGTTCTTCAACGAGAAGCAGGTGCTGTCCTCGCTCTACGGCGGCGGCGACGTCGCCCGCACCGCCGCCACCGTCGTCGACCACTGGCGGGCCGGCCGCCTCGACCTGGCCGCCCTGGTCACCCACCGGGTACCGCTCGCCGACGTGAACGAGGCGATCGCACAGATGCGCAGCGGCGAGGCGCTGCGCACGGTGATCACCCTCGACTGAGGCCGGGCGATGTAGGCCGGGAGAACACACCGGCGGCCCGGGGCGGGTGCCCCGGGCCGCCGGTGAGCGGGCGGACGGTCAGCGGCGGTGCCGGCCGTGCGGGTCGGCGTCGGCGCGGTCGTCCGGGGCCGTCCTGCCGCGGTGGCGTCCGTGCGCGCTGTCCTCGGTCATGGCCTCGTCGGCGCCGGGCGCGGTGCGGTCGTGCTCGGTGGTGTCGGTGAGGGTTTCGGACATCAGGTTCTGTCTTCTCCGTGCGGTGCGGTGCTGCGGATGCAGCGTCGTCTGGACGGGCGCAGGGCGGCAGGCCGCCCGGGGCGTTCGGCACCCGGGCCGGGGCCGCCGCGGCGGCCGCATCGCACAGGAGCCTATCTGGACGGTCACTGCCCGCGCACAGCAGACGCCAATCCCCCCGTCCACGGGCCGGGACACCGGCCGGGGGCGGCCCCCGGGGCGCCGCGGCCGCTACGCCGGGCGGCCCGTCCGGAGGAAGCCGGCCAGCAGTTCGTGCAGGACGGCTGCGCCCTCCTCGGTGAGCAGCTCGTGGCCGGCCCCGGCGGCCTCGACGTAGCGGAAGTCGGAGCCCTCGGCGCGGCCGAGCCGCAGCAGCTCGTGGCGGAGGGTGCGGGACTGCCCGACCGGCACCACCTCGTCCCGGTCGCCGTGCAGGACCAGCAGCGGTGCGGTGATCCGGTCGGCGAGCTGCAGCACGTCCCGCGGGCCGCGGCCGTCGCCGGGTTCGGCGTCCCCGCCGAGCCGCGCGCACATCGCCCGGACGGGCTCCGCGGACTCGGCGAGCAGCCGCGCGCCGGAGAGGAACGGCGCCACCACCGCACACCGGGCCAGGTGCCCGGCAGGGGCGTGGGCGGCGGCGAGCAGGGCGAGGAAGGCGCCGTAGCTCACCCCGAACAGTGCGGGCGGCTCCAGGCCGAGTGCGGCCCGCTGCTCGGCCAGGCCGTCCAGCAGGTGGAGGACGTCGTCGAGGTCGGGACCGCCCCAGGCGCCGTGCACCGCCGCCTCGTGCTCCGGCCCGTAGCCGGTGGAGCCGCGCTGGTTGGGGGCGACCACGGCGGTGCCCTGGGCGGCGATCCGCTGCAGGGCCGGGTCGAACTCCAGCCGCCAGGCGTCGGCCGGGCCGCCGTGCAGCGCCAGCACCAGGTGGGGGGCGGCGAGCCAGCCGTCGCCGCCGTACACCACGGCCTCGACCGTCCCGGCCGGGCCGCCGAGGTGGACGATCCTGGCGCCCTGCCAGTGGCCGCCGTCGCCGGGCTCGGCCGAGCCGTCCACCCGCCAGCCCGGGTGCTCCCCGGTGCCGGCACCGGGCGGCGCCTCCGGCACCGCGCCGGCGGCGAGCGGGGCGAGCTGCAGCGGCAGCGGCGGCGGGACGGCCCCCGGGGCGCCGCCTGCGAGGGAGGCCAGCAAGGTGTCCACGTCGAGGGTGGCCAGCGCGGCCGGGCGGTCCGGTGCCGAGTACGGGATGCGCAGGCCGCCCGCCGACCAGTGGCCGGTCTCGCCGAAGCGGCCGGGCGGGGCGGGCAGCCGGTCGAGCCGGCCGGCCGCGGGTTGCCAGAGGGCGAGCGCGGACGCGGCGCCGTGGTCGAGCTGCAGGACGACCCGCGGCTCCGCCGCGCCGCCGGGGGCGAGCGCGATCGGGCGCAGCAGGGTGCCGGGCAGGTGCAGGCAGTCCGGGAAGCGGACGGGGTCGGTGCCGCCGAGCACGGCCCAGCCGAGCCGGTCGGCTCCCGCGGCGTCGCTGCGGACCATCCCGAAGCCGCTCGCCGGGTCGAACAGCAGCAGCCGGTCGTTGCTGCCCTCGGCGATCTCCAGCAGCGGTGTGACGGCGCCGAGTTCGAGGTCCAGGACGACGGTGCGCACCGATCCGTCGACCACCCTGTCCAGGGCGAGCAGCCGGCCGGCGTCGTCCAGCCAGACGCCGCCGCCGTACAGGCCGGGGAGTTCGGCGGCCGGGGCGGGCGGTGAACCGTCGGCGGCGATCCGCCAGACCGTGGTGACCGGGCGCTGGTCGGTGCCGAGCGCGATCGCGCCGCCGGCCGGTGCGGGCAGCAGCCGCAGGCCGGGCATCCACAGCCGGGCCAGCTGCTGCTCGCGCTCGGCGGCGCCGGGGGAGAGCAGGACGAGGTCGTGGCGCTCGCCGTCGTGGCGGCAGACCAGCACCCGGCCGTCGGGCAGGGCGACCAGCTGCGAGCGGAGGTTCTCGGTGCGGCCGCCGGGCAGGGCCAGCGGGCCGGTCTCGGCGGGGCCGCCGTCGGCGGGCAGTCGCCAGCTCTCCGCGTACCAGCCGCCGTCCGGGCCGGCGGCCAGGCAGGCGGCGTGCGAGCCGTCGGGGGCGAAGGTGAAGCCGAACCGGCGCAGCGCCCGGGCGGCGGTGGGGGCGGCGGTGCTCATCGGCGGCACTCCTGGTCCGTGCGGGGGCGGGGCGTTCGGCGCGGTCGGCAGCGGTCAGGCGCCGGGCGGTGCCGGATCGGCGAGGGCGGCCGCCGCGCGGTCGAGGGACCAGCGGTCGGCGGGTGCCTCGGCGCGCAGGCCGAGGACGAGCGGGGCGAGCCTGCGGGCGGTCTCGCCGCTGCGGGCGGCCAGCGCCAGCCAGCGGCGCAGCCGGGCCTCGGCGGGCAGCGGTGCGGGGGCGGCGGCCCGGGCCTCCGGGAACTCCTCGGCGAGCAGCGGGTCGTGGCCGGCGGCCAGCAGGAACAGCAGCCCGCCGAGCGCGTGCCGGTCGTCGCCGTACCCGCCGCGGCGCAGCACCGCGGCCCCGGCCGCCGGGGCCGGGTACGGCTGCGGACCGGCGAGCCACAGGGCGCCGTCCGGCCGGACGCGCACCTGGGCGGGGGAGAGGTCGCGCAGCGCGAGCCCCAGCCCGTGCACCCGTGCGAGCAGCTCGACGAGGTCGCGGGCGACCGGTCGGGCCGCGGGCCAGGCGACCCCGGGATCGCCGTCGCGGCGCAGCCGGTCGAGGACCCAGCGGCCCAGCGGCAGCCCGGCGGAGCCCGCCGGCAGGCCAGGTGGTGCGGCCAGCCCGGCACGGGTCAGGCGGGCGGATAACCGCTCCCGTTCGCCGGCCGGCCGGCCGGCCGACCCCCTCCCCTCGAAGGGGTCGACCGCTGACGCGGAGAAATCCCGTGCACCACCGGGGAGTTCGCCCTCTGCCGGCCTGCGTCGCACCGCGGTGCGGTACGCCGTTGCGGACGGCCGGGCGCTGCGCCGGGGGCTCTCGACGGCGGCCGCCCGGCCGCCCTCGCCTCCCCGCCCCTGCGCACCGGCCGCGGCCGTCCGCACGACCTCCAGTGCGGTGCCGTCCGCATCCGGCCCCTCACCGACCGGCCCCGCCACCGAGGCCGAACGCAGCGGTGTGCCCGCCCCCATCGCTTCACACCCCTTCGTGTCGACGCCGCGGCTGCCCACTGCTCCGGCACCGCGGCCCGGTCGTCCTGGAAGTGACGAGAGCCGCCCTCCGCCGGACCGCCCCGGGCCACTCGCCCGGCCCGGGCCGATCGACGGCGCCCCTTCCCGACCCCCCAGGTCAGGGCAACTCTCGTTCGCGGAACTGAAGTTACTTTCGTGGTCGGTGTGACTCAACGCAGCCCGGGTCACTTCACTCATAAGGGTGATCCAGATCCCATTCCGGTCGTTCGCGGCCGCCGGTGTGCGACCGGATCGCGGCCTACCGTGCCGGAGCGCGCCGGCCGCGGAGCGCTCCTCCTCCGGCGGCCGCCGCGGACCGCGCACCGTCGCGCGCGGGTTGACGCGCAGCTGTACGGGCCGCGCTCGGAACGGCGCGGAACGGCGCGCCCGCCGGGCGCGGTAGTCTCGACAGGTGCCGAATCTGTCCGACGTGATCACCGCGCTCGAAGAGCTGTACCCGCCGCAGTGGGCGGAGTCCTGGGACGCCGTCGGCCTGGTCTGCGGCGACCCGGACGCCGAGGTCGGGCGCGTCCTCTTCGCCGTCGACCCGGTGCAGGCCGTGGTCGACGAGGCCGTCGCGTGGGGCGCCGACCTGGTCGTCACCCACCACCCCCTCTACCTGCGCGGCACCACCAGCGTCGCCGCCACCACCTTCAAGGGCCGGGTGGTGCACACGCTGATCCGGCAGGGCATCGCGCTGCACGTCGCGCACACCAACGCCGACCACGCCGACCCCGGCGTCTCCGACGCCCTCGCCGAGGCGGTCGGCCTGCGCGTCACCGGCCCGCTGGTGCCCGACCCCACCGACCCCGCGGGCCGCCGCGGCGGCGGCCGGATCGGCGTCCTGCCCGAGCCGATGACCCTCGCCGCCTTCGCCGCCCAGGTCGCCGCCGGGCTGCCCGCCACCGCCACCGGCGTCCGCGTCTCCGGCGACCCGGAGCGGACGATCTCCCGGGTCGCCGTCTGCGGCGGCTCGGGCGACTCCTTCTTCGCCGAGGTCCGCGCCGCCGGCGTCGACGCGTACGTCACCGCCGACCTGCGCCACCACCCCGCATCCGAGGCGTCCGAGGCCGCGCCGGTCGCCCTCGTCGACGCCGCACACTGGGCCACCGAGTGGCCCTGGCTGGACCTCGCCGCCCGGTCCCTGACCGAGGCGGCCGGCAAGCACGGCTGGCAGCTGGAGACCAAGGTCTCCACCGTGGTCACCGACCCGTGGACGGGGCACGCCCCCATGCCGTACACCGCCTGACACCTGATCGATTCCACACAGGAGCTTCCCGCTTGAACGCCGCGCCCGCCGACCAGATCCGCCTGCTCGACCTGCAGGCCATCGACTCCCGCCTGGACCAGCTGGCCCACCGGCGCCGCACCCTGCCCGAGCTCGCCGAGATCGAGAAGGCCGGCGCCGACCACACCGCCCTCAAGGACCTGGTCGTCGCCGCCCAGGCCCAGCTCTCCGACACCACCCGCGAGCAGACCAAGGCCGAGCAGGACGTCGAGCAGGTCCGCGCCCGTGCCGCCCGCAACCAGCAGCGGATGGACTCCGGCACCGTCACCTCGCCCAAGGACCTGGAGAACCTCCAGCACGAGATCGGCTCGCTCGCCAAGCGCCAGTCCGACCTGGAGGACGTCGTCCTCGAGGTCATGGAGCGCCTGGAGTCCGCCCAGGGCCGGGTCACCGAGCTGACGGCCCGTCTGCAGCACTCCGAGGTCGTCCTCAAGGAGGCCGAGGAGCGCCGCAACGCCGCCTGGGCCGAGATCGACGCCGAGGTCGAGAAGACCACCCGCGACCGCGAGGCCGTCGCCAAGGTCATCCCCGCCGACCTGCTCAAGCTCTACACCCGCCTGCGCGAGCAGCAGGGCGGCGTCGGCGCGGCCCGTCTGCAGCAGCGCCGCTGCGAGGGCTGCCGGGTCGAGTTCGCCATCACCGACCTCAACGCCATCAAGGCCGAGCCCGCCGACGCGGTCGTCCGCTGCGAGAACTGCGGCCGCATCCTGGTCCGCACCGCCGAGTCGGGCGTCTGAGCCCGTGGCCGGCCGCAGGTTCATCGTCGAGGCCGACGGCGGCTCCCGGGGCAACCCGGGGCCGGCCGGCTACGGCGCGGTGGTCCGGGACGCCCAGTCCGGGGCGATCATCGCCGAGGCCGCCGAGTTCATCGGGCACGCCACCAACAACGTCGCCGAGTACCGCGGGCTGATCGCCGGCCTGCGGGCCGCCCACGGACTCGACCCGGACGCCTCCGTCGACGTCCGGATGGACTCCAAGCTGGTCGTCGAGCAGATGTCCGGCCGCTGGAAGATCAAGCACCCCGACATGCAGCCGCTGGCCGCCGAGGCCCGCACCGTCTTCCCGCGCGGCCGGGTCGCCTACACCTGGATCCCCCGCGAGCGGAACAAGGACGCCGACCGGCTCGCCAACGAGGCCATGGACGCCGGCCGGGCCGGCCGCCAGTGGGAGCCCAAGGCCCGCCCGGCCCCCGCCGCCCCGGTGGAGGAGGCACTGCCCGAACCCGCCGCCCCGCGGGCCGGCTGGGCCGCCCCCGCGGACCTCGGCACCCCCACCACCTTCGTCCTGCTCCGGCACGGCGAGACCGCCCTCACCCCGCAGAAGCGCTTCTCCGGCAGCGGCGGCACCGACCCCGAACTCTCCGAGAAGGGCCGCTGGCAGGCCGAACGGGTCGCCGAGGCGCTCGCCGCCCGCGGCACGGTCCAGGCCGTCGTCAGCTCCCCGATGCGGCGCACCCGGGAGACCGCCGAGGCCGTCGCCCGGCGGCTCGGCCTCGACGTCCGGCTGGAGGACGGCCTGCGGGAGCTCGACTTCGGCGCCTGGGAGGGCCTCACCTTCGGCGAGGTCCAGGAGCAGTACCCGGACGACCTGAACGCCTGGCTCGGCTCCGCCAAGGCCAAGCCCACCGGCAGCAGCGAGAGCTTCGCCGGCCTCGCCCACCGCACCGGCGTCGCCCGCGACAAGATCCTCGCCCGCCATCCCGGCCGGACCGTCCTCGTGGTCTCCCACGTCAGCCCCATCAAGACCCTCGTCCGGCTCGCCCTCGGCGCCCCGCCCGACGCCGTCTACCGCATGGAGCTGTCCGCCGCCTCCCTCTGCGCCGTCCAGTACTACACCGACGGCAACGCCTCCCTCCGCCTCCTCAACGACACCAGCCACCTGCGGTAGCTCCTGTCAGGGCGTGGGTCAACCACACAGGGGCGCGGGAGGTGCCCCCACGCGCCCCTGTGCGGTTGACCCGGCCTGCTAGTGGATCTCGTTCACCACGACGTCGAGCTGCCAGGGCCGGCGGGCCGTGCCGCGGGCGGAGACCTCGACGCGGTAGCCCAGCGCGGTGAGGGCGTCCACGAGGTCGCCCGGGCCCGCCGGGTCGGCGCCCGCGTTCAGCAGGTCGCGCACCAGCCGGCCCTTGGTGGCCTTGTTGAAGTGGCTGACCACCGACCGCTTCGGCTCCCCGTCGACCATCCGCTCGTGCAGCACCCGCACGGTCGCCGTCCGCGCAGCGACCTCCCCCGCGGGCTTCCACGCGGCGGCGTACGCCGAACTCCGCAGGTCCAGCACCAGCCCGTCCCCGGCGGCCTCCGGCAGGACGCTTCCGGTGGCGGCCCGCCAGTACGTGCCGAGGGCGCCGAGCGGCGGCAGCTTCACCCCCATCGAGCAGCGGTACGGCGGAATCCGGTCGCCGATCCGTACGGCGCCCCACAGCCCGGAGAAGACCAGCAGCGAGCGCTCCGCCCGCCGGTACGCCTCCTCGTCGAGCTTGGCCAGGCCGAGGTTGTCGAACAGCACCCCGGTGTACACCTCGCCGGCGGGCAGGGCCCCGGCCTCCGGCAGCCCGGCGTTGCGGGCGATCTCGCCCCGCAGCCCCTTGGACAGCCCGAGCACCTCGGCCGCCGTGTCCTCGTCCCCGCGGCAGAGCCCGACCAGGGCGTCGAGCACGGCCCGCCGCGCCGAGGTCAGGCCGGGCAGCGAGAGCCCGTCCAGCTCGACGGGTGCGCCCTCCGCCGACGCGGCCTTGCCCTCCGAGGGCGGCAACAGGACCAGCACGGCGGCACTCCTCAACACTTTGTGGCAGACGTCCCCGCCACTGTACTGGCGCCCGGGTGGCCGCCCGCACCCCGGCCCGCACCACTCACAGCGGTCGCACCGGCCCGTCCGGAGACCGGTCGTCAACTCCCCGCCACGCGGCCTCACCGCCTCCGACCACCGGGGGGACGCGCCCGACGGGCCCGGGCCCGGTCCCGCCCTTACGCTGCGATCATGCCGCGCCGACAACTGAGTGTCCGCACCGCCGACACCGCCCGGATCAACACCGAGCTCGCCGATCTGCGCAGCCGGCTGGAGATCCGCACCGAATGGCCTGCCGAGGTGCTCGCCGAGGCCGACCGCGCGGCCGCCGTCCCCCGGCTCCCCGATGCGGACGCCACCGACCTCGAACTGTTCACCCTGGACCCGCCGGACTCCCGCGACCTCGACCAGGCGATGCACCTGGCCCGCCGCGACGGCGGCTACCGCGTGCACTACGCCATCGCCGACGTCGCCGCGTTCGTCGCACCCGGTGGCGCGGTCGACGCCGAGGCCCACCGCCGGGTGCAGACCCTCTACTTCCCCGACACCCGGGTGCCGCTCCACCCGCCCCGGCTGTCCGAGGACGCCGCCAGCCTGCTCCCCGGCCGGCTGCGCCCCGCGGTGCTGTGGCAGATCGACCTCGACGCGGACGGCGCCGTGGTCCTCGCCGACGTCCGCCGCGCCCAGGTCCGCTCCCACCGCAGACTCGACTACGCGGGCGCCCAGGAGGCGGTCGACGCCGGCACCGCGGACGAGCAGCTCCTGCTCCTCGCCGAGATCGGACGGCTGCGGGAGCAGCAGGAGGCCGCCCGCGGCGGGATCAGCCTCCCCGTCCCCGAGCAGGAGGTCGAACCGGCCGACGGCGGCTACCGCCTGGCCTACCGCTCGCCCCGCCCGGCGGACGGCTGGAACGCCCAGATCTCCCTGCTCACCGGCATGGCCGCCGCCGACCTCATGCTGGACGCCGGGATCGGCCTGCTCCGCACCCTGCCCGCCGCCCCCGAGACCGCCTACGCCAGGCTCCACCGGGTCGCCCGCGCGCTGGGCGTCGACTGGCCCGGGACCATGGCGTACCCCGACCTGATCCGCTCCCTCGATCCGGCCGACACCCGCAACGCCGCCTTCCTGGAGGAGTGCACCGGCCTGCTGCGCGGCGCCGGCTATCACGCCTTCGACGAGGCACAGGGCGCCGCACCGCCCGCCGACCCGGGCCACGCCGCGCTCGCCGCCCCGTACAGCCACTGCACCGCGCCGCTGCGCCGGCTCGCCGACCGGTACGCCCAGGAGATCTGCCTGGCGGTGGCCGGCGGCACCGAGGTGCCCGGCTGGGTCCGCGACGAACTGCTCGGCGTGCCCGGGGCGATGGAACGCGGTGACCGGCGGGCCCACGAGGTGGAGCGGGCCTGCGTGGACCTCGTCGAGGCCGAGCTGCTGAACGGCCGCGAGGGGGAGGACTTCGACGCCGTGGTGATCGACGTGGACGAGCACCGCCCCACCCGCGGCACCGTACAGCTGTCCGAGCCCGCCGTCGTGGCCAAGTGCGACGGCGACGGGGCCGGGCTGCCGCTCGGCGAACGCATCCGCGTCCGCCTGACCAGCGCCGACCCCGCCACCCGTACCGTCCGCTTCGCACCCGTGTGAGCCGCCCCGATGTCCCTGAGCCGACCCCTCCCGCCGTCGCCCGGTCCCGGTTTCGGCGACCCCGACGCCCGTGCCGACGCCCCGGACGGCGGCCGCCGGCGCCGCCTGCTCGTGCTGGCCGTCTGCTGCCTCAGCCTGTTCATCGTCAGCCTCGACACCACCGTGGTGAACGTCGCGCTGCCGGCGATCCAGCACGACCTGGCGGCGCCCGCCTCCGGCCTGCAGTGGGTGATCGACGCCTACACCCTGGTGCTGGCCGCACTGCTGATGCTCTCCGGCTCGGTCGCCGACCGGGTCGGGCGCAGACGGATCTTCCTGATCGGCCTGCTGGTCTTCGTCCTCGGCTCGCTGCTGTGCAGCCTCGCCCCCGGCCTCGGCTGGCTGATCGCCTTCCGCAGTCTGCAGGCGGTCGGCGGCTCGATGCTCAACCCGGTCGCCATGTCGATCATCACCAACACGTTCACCGACCCGCGGGAGCGCGCCCAGGCGATCGGCGTCTGGGGCGGAGTGGTCGGCATCTCGATGGCGCTCGGCCCGCTGATCGGCGGCTTCCTGGTGGACAGCGCCGGCTGGCCGGCGATCTTCCTGGTCAACGTCCCGGTCGGCCTGGCCGCCTTCGTGCTGACCGTGCGGTACGTGCCGGAGTCCCGGTCGCCCAGGCCGCGCCGGCTCGACCCGGTCGGCCAGCTGCTGATGCTGCTGCTGCTCGGCTGCGGCACGGCCGCGATCATCGAGGGACCCGGTCACGGCTGGACGTCCCCGCTGATCCTCGCCCTGGCCGGGGCGGCGCTCACCGCCCTCGTCCTGCTGCCGCTGTGGGAGTCGCGGGTGCGGGAGCCGCTGATCGACCCGCGGTTCTTCGCCAGCGTGCCGTTCAGCGGTGCCACCGTGACCGCCGTCTGCGCCTTCGCCTCGCTCGGCGGCTTCCTCTTCCTCAACGCGCTGTACCTGCAGGAGGTCCGCGGGTACGACCCCGTCCAGGCGGGGCTGTTCACCCTGCCGATGGCGGTCATGATGCTGGTCTTCGCCCCGGTCTCGGGACGGATCGTCGGGCGGCGCGGGCCCCGGTTGCCGCTGGTCTGCGCGGGTGTCGCGCTGGCCGCCAGCGGACTGCTGCTGACCCGCGTCGCCGCGGACTCCCCGCCGGCGATCGTCCTCGGCGCCTACGCGCTGTTCGGGCTCGGCTTCGGCCTGGTGAACGCGCCGATCACCAACTCGGCGGTCTCCGGCATGCCGCTCGCCCAGGCCGGGGTGGCGGCCGCGGTCGCCTCCACCAGCCGCTCGGTCGGCCAGTCCCTCGGGGTTGCGGTGATCGGCACGGTGGCCACCTCCGCCCTGGTCGGACCGCTCGCCACCGGCTTCGCCGAGGCCAGCCACGCCGGCTGGTGGATCGTCACCGGTCTCGGCCTCGCCGTCGTCGGCCTGGGCGTGGCCACCACCACCCCGCGGGCGGCGGCGAGCGCCGCCCGGGTCGCGGCCCGGCTCGACCCCGCCAGGGCCGGTGTGCCGGGGGCGGCCCCCGAGCGGCTACGATGACCATTACGGCGGACGAGCCGGCCGGGCGGTCGCGACGGGTCCCACACGGGCCCGCCGAGGAACGTCCGGGCTCCACAGAGCAGGGTGGTGGGTAACGCCCACCCGGGGTGACCCGCGGGACAGTGCCACAGAAAGCAGACCGCCCACCGCTTCGGCGGCGGGTAAGGGTGAAACGGTGGTGTAAGAGACCACCAGCGACCGAGGTGACTCGGCCGGCTCGGTAAACCCCACCTGGAGCAAGGTCAAGATCGGTGCCCCTCGGGGCCCCGTGCGCGGATGTTCGAGGGCTGCTCGCCCGAGTCCGCGGGTGGACCGCACGAGGCTGTCGGCAACGGCAGCCCTAGATGGATGGCCGCCTCCCCGGGCCGCGCAAGCAACCCGGGAGACAGAACCCGGCGTATAGGTCGACTCGTCCGTCGGTCACTTGAGGGAAGGCCCTCTGATCTGCATCTCCGCAGGTAAGAGGGCCTTCTTCGTGTCGAGACGAGGTCGGCCCACTTGCTGCCTGATCGGGCCTTTTTCGGCCTGTTTCTCGGTGCCGTGTGGCGATCGTGTGGAAGTGAGGACCGGCCGATGTCGGCAATCAGGGGGCCAGTCGACACCCTGGAGAGCCCAGCGCTGGCAGGTCCTTGTGGCGGACTCGGTGACCGAACTGCTCGAAGACAATCGCGCCGAGTGGGCAGGTCTAGGAGTAGTCCCCAGCCAGTGCTTCGGTGATAGTCCCGGCAACGTACCCACTGATCTGCTCCATCTCGTGAGTCAGATCCACGCCCGCGTAGTTCCCGGCCAGGCGCAGCCAGGTCGAGAGCACCAAGCCGCTGACGATCAGCACGTCGACCACCGTGGGACCGCCTGCGATGCCGGAGGCCAGCACCCACGGACGGCTGTGCGACGCGCCGGAGAGCCGGGTGTACGGATGCCCAGCGTCCTTTGGCCAGAACCCGGTGATGACGTTCGCTATGACCATCTCGCTGACCTTCGCCCCGGCCAATTCGATCTTCCGCTCCTTCTTCTCCGGATCTTCCACGACCTGAGCGCCAGCGTGATCGCAGATCCGATCCAAGCCGCGCTGGTAGCGGCCGTTCGAACCGATCGCCGGCTCTCCTAGAGTCTTTGCCAGCTGGCCGGCGTAGTGTGCGTCGGTTAGCAGCACGGAGGCCGTCCGCCCGAGGCGCTTGCGTACGTCCTTCTCGGTCTGGAATAGGTACGCGAACCCCGCCTCGGCCTCCAGCGCGCTGCGTACGAGCGAGGTCGTGGACCACACCGGGTCCGGGTCATGCCGGGTGAGGTCGTGGGCTGCGGCGCGCAGGTAGTCACGCCCGCTGTTCCAGGTCAGTTCACCCATGCCGAGGGCGATCCGGTGCAGGGCGAGCCTTCCAGAGAGTTCGGTGTTCTTCGTGGCGGCCTTCCGGATGGCGGTTGCATCGGCCAGGGCGCCGGCTCCCGTCGCAAGGTCCGGGAAGGCGTCCTCCGCAATCTTTAGGCAATCGAGGACGGTCTCTGCCGCCGCATGCTTCAGCATGGGGGTCAGGGCGATGTCGGCGGAGGTCGGCTCAGGCTGTGTGGGCATGGTCCCGACGGTAGGAGCAGCAGGGTGCGCGCGGCCACAGCTTAGTGTGGATCTCTATCGGCTATCGGGTTCTCCTCGACTGTCAGTGTCAGCTGGTAGGAGAGTATCCATGGCTGACGACCGCCCTCCTATGCCTTCGCCCCTGGAGAGTGCCCTCTCCGCGATGAAGCCCCTCAGCGGATGCGTTCTAGGAAACCCTGAACTGCTTAGCCTGCTGGGCGACAACATCAGCGATCGGGAGACCGCGCACCTTCGTCAAGAGCGAGAGAAGCACAGGGCGCAGGCGGCCGACGGTACCGCTCCGGTCATGCAGTTGCTGTTGGAAATTGCCCACATTCGTGATTGGGCAGACGCCAAGCGGGTTGTTCGTGATGAGGGTTGGCCCGAGTCAATGGCGCCTCTTGACGTGGCCGCTCAACGGTTTCATCGACTGCTGAACGTCACCCTGCTCTGTCCGGACAGCCACAAGCTGTACGACAGCCAGCACAACCCGTTCGACGCGCGAACGGTCGAGATCGCTACGGACTTGATGTGGAGCCAGCCCGAGGCGGCGCACCCACTGAGGAAGTTCATCGACTCACTGGAGGGCCGATTCGGTCACCAGCCCGACGTCATAAACGTCGGGGCCGCCGCCGGCCTCCTCCAACGGCACCACGCTCAGGCGGACCCGATCACTGTCCGGCCTTGGCAAAAGAAGCACCGAGATCTGTGCACTGCGGTGCACTTTCCGGCCGACGGCGGCCCATTCCTGCGGAGAAGGTCTGTGTCTGCGCGGCAGACACAGACCTGACACGACCGAGAGCGTTCGCGGACTGCAACCCAACCTCGGCAAAGCCAGGACGGCCGAGGCTTGTTGGGGCGACGATGGGTTGGGCCGCAAGGCGCGCAAGCTCTCGCAACTTCTGGGCATGGGAGGACAACATGTCGCTACGGTTCATCGCCAAGGACCCGAACTCGCCCGACGGCGACTCGCCGACCATCTGGGTGGACGAGGAGACTTCCGATCTCGTCATCCAGGGCTGGAAGATCGACCAGGCCACCGAGGACGAGTGCAGGGCCGTCGGTAACATTCCCGACCACGAGACCGTGGTCCGGGTGCCCGCTCGACTGGCGCGGGCCATTAGGGAGGCGTGCGATGTCGCTGAGCGCGGCAAGGATTGACGAGCTGCTGCGGAACACCCAGCGATCCGCGATGCACCTCGAAATGCGCGACGGCTACATGCAGGATGATCCCGCCTTCGCCGCCTGGAAGGCCGGGCACCGCCTCGACCCGAATGACAGGCAGTCCTGGTGGCGCCCCTGGCTCGACGTGATCGCCGAGGCCACCAGCCGCGGCGTCGAGGTCCGCCGGGCCCGCATCGTCTCCGAGCCGGTGAGCGAGTACATCCGGTACGAGTACGACGTCACCTTCCCCAACGTCGCGGCGGGCGAGCAGGTCCGCTGGCTTCCCCGGCGGAACGCCTCGAACATCGCGCTGCCTGGCAACGACTTCTGGCTGTTTGACGGCAAGATCCTGCGCTGGGGCCACTTCTCCGGCGATGGGGACTCACTCGGCGGCGAACTGACCGAGGACCCGGCGGCCGTGAAGCTGTGCGCCGAGGCGTTCGAAGCCGTCTGGGATAGGGCGATCCCGCACAGCCAGTACACCGTCTGATCACCGCACCCAGCCTCCGCACAGAGCTCCCGGTCATGGCCTACACCCCGTCGTCCAGCGTCGTCGCCGCACGTAAGGCGCTCGCCGTCCGCCTCCAGGACATCCGCAAGGACGCCGGCATTACCGGCCGGGAGCTCTCTGCGCGCTGCGGGTGGCACCCCGCAAAGACGTCCCGAATCCAGGACGGCAAAGCCGCCCCGTCCGAGGCAGACATCCGAGCCTGGTGCCAGGCATGCGGGGCCGAGGACCAGATCGCCGAGCTCATCGCCTCCTCCCGGGCCGTCGACTCGATGTACGTCGAGTGGCGCCGCATGGAACGGGCGGGCCTCCGCCAGGCCCAGGAGTCCGTCCTGCCGCTCTACGAGCGCACCAGCGCCTTCCGCGTCTACGCCAGCCGTGTCGTGCCCGGTATGCTCCAGACGAAGGCGTACACGACCGCCGTGCTACAGGCTGTGCAGCGCTCCCGAGGCACCCTGGACGACGTCGAGGCAGCCGTAGAGGCCCGCATGGAGCGACAGCGCATGCTCTTCTCCGGTGGCCGCACCTTCGCCCTCGTCGTCGAGGAAGCGGTCCTGCGAGGCGGTGTCTGCGACGCTGATGCCATGGCCGGACAGCTCGGCCACCTGATCACCATCAGCACCCTGCCGGCCGTCAGCCTCGGGGTGATCCCGTTCCGGCAGGAGCGGCTCCGCTCGCCAGCCGAGGACTTCTACATGTTCGACGACGCGCAGACATCCGTCGAGCTCGCCTCCGGCTACCTCCAACTCACCCAGCCGCACGAGGTGGCCATGTACGCCAAGACCTTCGTCGAGCTGTCTCAGATGGCCGTGTACGGGCCGAACGCGCGCGCGGTGATCACGGCCGCGATTGACGCTCTCGGGTGACGTCTGCGCAACTACTCGCAACTTTCTGGAGGGCGAATCGCCCCCTTCCCTAACGTCTAAGGCGTCACCAAACGCCTTGAGACGGGGGGAAGATGACATGACTTCAGCCATTGTCGTAGCGCCGTCACGAAGCCCGGCCACCGCCGCTCTCAAGTACCAGCCGGAATCCGCCGGCGCCGCCCGTCGACTGGTGCGGCGGAAGCTGGTCGAGTGGGGCCTCGACGGGCTCATTGACGCCGCCGAGGTGATCGCGAGCGAGCTCGTCAGCAATGCCGTCAAGACCGGCTGCCACACGCACATGGTGGTCAAGATCCGCCGCAGCACCGAGGGCCTGATTCGAATCTCGGTCCGAGACGGCTCGCGGACCATGCCGGTCCTGCTGCGGGCAGGCGCCGACGACGAGTGCCACCGCGGCCTCGCCCTCGTGGACATGCTGACCGGCGGCCTGTGGGGCGCCACCCCGGACCCGTTCGGCAAGACGGTCCACGCCGACCTGAGAGTGCCGGCAGCCCAGGCCCCTTGAGGCCCGACAAGCTCCCGCCGGGTTCGAGGAAGCACGCGCCCGGCGGGTCTCAACTCCCGCTCCTCATGGGGCGGGTACGGTGCGGGGACGGTCTCCGCGCCGGCAGTTCGAAGGAGGCAGAACCATGCCCGACCTCGGCATCTACGAGCTCCAGGCCGACCCGAACGCGCAGTCCACCGCCTACTGCGGCGGCGCCTGCACGGACGGCTGCATGGAGGTCACCGCGCTGGTCGAGAACGCCTTCGCGGTGACCGACAACAAGCTCACCCGCGTCGGCCAGACCAGCCCCGAGATCCGGATGTCCGGCGACGAGCTCGACACCTTCGCCGTCCAGTGGGCGCGTGAGCGTGGCCTGAGCCTCTGACACACCGACACAACCACAGCGGCCCCCTCGCTCCCACCGCAATTGGGAGCGGAGGGGCCGCCTCCATCGAGAGTAGAGGTGCAATGGATCACTGGACCAGGCCGGGCCTCCACTGGCATGCCTACCTTTGGACGGGTACGAGTCGGCCCGAGGACAAGCAGAGGCGGAACCCGCTGGAATCGGCGCCGCCCTTGGAGGTCATGCACTGGCTCCGGAAGTCCCCCGAGCAGATGAAGCTGACCTCCAGCGATCCGGCGGAGGTACTCGTCTGGCTGGAGGAGCGCCTCAAGGAGAACCCGCCGCTCGACGGCTACCAGCACGAGCCATCGTGGCTGGACGCCGCCCGGGAGTCCCTCGCCCGCTTTCCCGGTGACGTCGTCTGGGGCTTCTACACGGTGGGCCAGCAGTACCGGGCCATCGCCGCGGTCTCCTGCCCCCGGACCTTCAACGCCACCAGCGAGACCCTGCCGCCGTGCCCCCTTGGCCAGCCGGCTGCGTGACGAGCTGCACCAGACCGAAGACCACGATCTCCAGGGAGAGAATCGTCCGGCCAAGGTTGCGCTTGGCCACCACGACGAAAGAGGGGCGTCCGTCCACAGGCTGTGGACGGACGCCCCTCGGGGGTTTAACCGCCGTACGGCTACTACTCACCCCCGGGCGATCCGCATGCCGTCGGGCAGAGGTGGGAATAGCCCAGGTACTCGTGTCCACAGAGTGAGCAATCCTGGGGGGAATCATGACGGGTGACCGTCACGACGGGGCCGGCCCGGCTCGCCGCACCTGGCGCGAGAAGAGGACGGCTTGGTGGGGCCGCAATGCGTTGTGGGTCGCCATAGGCGGCTTTTTGCTGATGGTGGCGGTGTTCTTCCTGATTGCGCTCACCAACCCTCCCAGCGGTGGCAGGCCGTGCCCGCCCGACAAGGTCTGTGGTTTCGTCCGTTGAGCTTGCCGAACCGGCCAAGCGAACCTGACCAGCTTGCTTGGCCCCTCCGTGACCTCGTGTCCCGGCCCAACGAGCACGCACCTCCCCGTACTGGGCGGGACACCGCTCCGACTGGCTCAAGTACCGCGTGAAGCAGGTTCGAGCGGCTTAGCGGACCGGGCAGGCTCCGGTCGAGCACTCCTCGTCGGTGCCGTCCTCGATCCGGGTCAGCTCGTACTGGGCGAACTGCTCGGCCGTGATCCGGGTGTACGGCGCCTGCTCTCGCGTGCCGTCGACCATGATGGTCGTGCCCTTGAGCTTCGGCAGCCACCGCTTGATGGTCGCCGCGGTCTCGTCCAGGTCTAGGCCCTCGGGAACGTTGGCCGTGAAGCTCACCGCGTTGTCCGCGTAGTGCTCCTGGTACATCGCCTGGAAGGCGAGGAGCTGGTCGAGGGTGAGCTCGTCCTGCGACTCGACGATCTCGGCGGGGTAGCCCATCGCCTCGACCTCGGCGACGAGCTTGTCCTTCGTGGGGTAGACCACGACCGCGGTGTTCCCGCTCTTGTCGTAGACGCACTCCTCGACGGCGAAGCCCTGGGCGAACGCCTTGTTGACCGTATCGGCCTGGTCCGGGTCGGCGAGGCTGAAGCGCACGCGGCGCTCGAAGAAGCGGGAGTAGATCGCGTGGATGCCCTCGGACACGCCCGGGAGCTTGGCGATCGTGCCCGTCGGGGCCACCGTGGTCACCTTGACCGGCTCCGAGATGCGGAGCTCGAAGGCGTACGAGCGAGCCTCATCGCGGACGTGCTCCGACATCAGCTCCAGGTCGAACGGGAAGTCGCTCTCGGGTGCCCGCGAGTACCGAATCCCGCGCTTGGCCAGGAAGCCCTGTACGCCCAGGTGGCCGACGCCGATCCGACGGTTGGCCGCCAGCCGGCCAGCCTGCTCCGCGTCGTTCACGTCGCCGTAGGTGGCTCGGATCAGGAAGCGCGTCATGAGGCGGTGGGCCTCCAGGATGCCGTTCCAGTCCTCCTCCGCTCCCTTCTCGGTCGGCGCGAAGGAATCGAGATTGATGTGCCCGAGCGCGATCAACCTCCGCAAGCACATTCAGCCGACCTTCGGCGGCGTGCTGCTGCATCGCATCGAGCCAACCGACGTACAGGCGTGGGTCAACGGGCTGAAAGCCAAGGGTCTGGCGCCCCGCACGGTGCACCTGATTTACAAGACGTTCCGGGCGTGCATCAACAGCGCTGTCCGGAAGCGGGTCCTGCCCTACTCTCCGTGCGTCGACATTGATCTTCCGAAGGTGCAGAAGAAGCGCATCGTTCCCGCGACGCGCGAGCAGGTGTGGGCACTGTACAAGGCCATGCCCGAACACTCTCGGGCCCTGATCATGGTGGGTGTCGGCTGCGGCCTGCGCTCCGGCGAAGCCCTGGGCCTCTGCGAGGATGCGATCGACTTTGAGGCCGGCACCCTCACGGTCCGCCGCCAGGTCATCAAGGTGCAGTCTCGGGCTGAGTTGGTCGGCTACAACAAGACCGAGACCTCACACATGCGAGAGGTCCCGCTACCGGCCTTCGCGCACCGGGCACTCCTGCTGCACCTGGACACTCAGTCGGTGCTCGTCACCCCCGAAGGGCACCGCGTGCTCTTCCGCTCGTCTCGCGGCAACCTGTTCCGGCGAGATGCCTTCTACAAGACGTTCAAGAAGGCACTGGAAGAGGCGGGCCTGCCTCTGGACTTCCGCTTCCACGACCTCCGCCACACCTTCGCCTCTCACGCCCTCGATCAGGGTGTGCCGGAGTCGACAGTGCAGCTCTACATGGGCCATGCGTCGACCGAGGAGCTGAAGGGCACCTACCACCACCAGGTGAAGGGTGCGGCGGCCCGTGACCGCGTGGCCCTTGAGACAGTCTTCTTCGAAGAGACTGCCGAGGTGGACGTTCCCGCTACCGTGGAGGCGGATGACGAGGACGACGCCGAGTGAGTGTGGCGGCCTCTGGGGGTGTGGCGATTGCATGGCGATCGGAGCCCTTCGGAGGACGTTTTACCAGCTCAGTGCCCCTAGGGCGACTGTGCCCGGCGTACAGGCCGACTCGTCCGCCCCCAGCCACTCGGAAGGCCCCCGGCCTGCGCAGCGCGGCCCGGGGGCCTTTGCGTGTCAGCCGGGCCGACGGGGGCTCAGCCGGTCTGCAGGAGGGTGTGGATCTTGGCGGAGGCGGGGGAGAGCCGGTAGACGCCCTGGACACCGACGGCGCGGAGCAGGCGGCCGTCCTCGACGTGGTCGAGGGTGCGCTCGCCGCGGCGGGAGATGTAGGTGAGGCGTTCGAGCGGGTCGGCGTCGCCGTCGTACGGGGTGATGCGCTCGACCCGGAGGCAGCCCAGGACGTGCAGGCGGGCGTTGAAGGCGCGGACCGGGTGGATCCGGTCACCGGGCTGCACGCCGGCCCGGCGGAAGCCCGGCTGGGACTGGTGGGGGCCGCCGAAGAGGACGGTCGGGTCAGGCCGGTCAGGCGCGTTCGGCGTCGTGGGCGGCCACGGCGGCGGTGATGCGCAGGAGGTCGGCGGGGCGGGCCGGGTCGAGGCCGGTGAGGGCGGCGATGCGGCGCAGGCGGTAGTCGACGGTGTTGGGGTGGAGGTGGAGGGCACCGGCGGTGTGCCGCCGGTTGAGGCCGCCCGCCAGGTGGGTGCGCAGGGTGGCCAGCAACTCGCCCGCTCCCTCCAGGGGTTGGATGAGGGCGGCGAGTCTCGGCCGGGCGTGGCCGGGTCTGCTGAGCTGGTACTCCAGCAGCAGGTCGTCCAGCCGGTACAGCCCCGGCGGGCGGCCGAACGCCTGGGCCACTTCCAGTACTTCGCAGGCGAGTGCGGCGGCCGCGGCCACGCCCGCCGGGTCGGCGGGCGCCGCCGCGGCCAGGACGGGCACGCCTGCCGCCCGTGCCGTCCGGGCGACGGTGTCCGCGAGGCGCTGCCACTCCGCGGCGGGGACGGCGGACGGCCGGCTCTCCAGCGGGACGAGCACCACGCCGCCGCTCGCGGAGAGCACCGAGAGGGCGGAGTGCCGTGTCCGGTGGTCGAGTTCGGCGCGCAGGCGGCGGAGTTTGCGGCGGCCGGCCACCGTCCGGTCGACGCCCTCGGTGTGCTCGTCGGGGTGGTCGGCGACGGCCAGGACGAGGACGGCGTAGCCGGGCGGGAGCCGTACACCGGCGCGGGCGGCGGCCTCCTCGGCGGGGGCGCCGTCGAGCAGGGCGGTGAGCAGGGCGTGCCGGGCGGCGTGCCGTTCGTCGACCATGGTGCGGCGCTCCTCGAAGTAGCCGGCGCCGGCCGCGGCGGTGATCTGCCGGAGGTGGTCGAGCAGCAGGCGGTGGAGGGCGAGCAGGTCGGCGGTGTCGCCGTCCCCGGCGTGCCCGGTCATCCGCTGCCAGCAGACCTCCAGGCCGAGGTGGTGGGCGAGCAGGACGGCGTCCAGCGGCAGTCCTTCCTCGGCGCGCCGGGCGGCGGCCTCGCGCACGGTGGCGAACTCCTCGTCGGGGGCGGTCTCCCCGGTGCGGACGGCGCGGGCGAGGGTGCGGATGCGGCGTTCGGTGGTGCGGCTGAGTTCGCCGTCGACCAGTTCGCGCGGCAGCCGCCGGTAGGTGGGCAGCCGGTCGAGCAGGACGGCGAGCACGTCCCGGACGAGCTCCGGGACGGCCGCGAGCAGCCGCTGGTCCGCGGGGACGCCGCCGATCACCGGGACGCGCCAGTCTCCTGCGGGCGGAGGGGAATTGTGACTGCTCACAGAAATCACCGTCCAGGTCTGGGGGACGCCCAAGCGCCGGTCGGGTGCGGCGACCCGATGATGGAGGCACTCCGGGTTACCTGTTGGTAACAAACTTCTGGTGTGGAGGCAACAGTTGAGAACCCCACTTCTCTGCTTCTCCGCAAGACCGCTGCACCGCAAGCCCGTTCGCAGCAGGCTCGTCGCCGCCCTCGGCTCCGCCCTGCTGGCCGCCGCACTGCTGGGCGGCGGTGCGTCCACCGCCGTCGCCGCCGAGACCGCGACCGCCGCCTCGACCCCGCCCGACGGCGACACCGTGGCCTCCCCGCCCGGCGCCAACGACTGGAACTGCCGGCCGAGCGCCGCGCACCCCAACCCGGTCGTCCTGGTGCACGGCACCTTCGCCAACCGCTACGAGAACTGGCTGGTGCTCTCCCCGCTGCTGAAGAGCAAGGGCTACTGCGTCTTCGCCCTCGACTACGGCATGGTGCCCGGCATCACCTCCTCCGGCAGCGGGCTGCTGCTGCCGATCGGCGGGCTCGGCCCGGCCGCCGAGTCCGCGGCCCAACTCGGCCGGTTCGTCGACCTGGTGAGGTCGTACACCGGCGCGTCCAAGGTCGACATCGTCGGGCACTCGCAGGGCGGGATGATCCCGAACTACTACCTGAAGTTCCTCGGCGGTGCGAGCAAGGTGGACAAGCTGGTCGCGCTGGCGCCGTCCAACCACGGCACCACGCTGTCCGGGATCGCCAACCTGGCCCCGTACCTGCCCCGGGTCGCGGAACTGATCTACACCGCCTGCCCGGCCTGCAAGGACCAGGTGGTCGGCTCGGCCTTCAACCAGAAGCTGTCCTCGCTGCCGGACACCGTGCCCGGCGTCCGGTACACCGTGATCTCCACCGTCTTCGACGAGGTGGTCACCCCGTACCGGACGCAGTTCCTGGCCGGGCCGAACGTGGACAACATCACCGTCCAGGACAGCTGCCTGATCGACCTATCGGAGCACGTCCTGGTGGCCTTCGACCCGACCTCGCTGCACCACGTCACCAATGCGCTCGACCCCGCCCACGCCACGGCGGTCTGGTGCGGCTGATCCCGCCCCCGACACGGTGTCCGCACCGGCCCTGCGCCGGTGCGGACACCGTGCGTTCAGGGCGCGGTGAGCACGGCGAGGACGCGGTCGCGCAGCGGGGTCAGCCGGCTGCCGCTGAAGCCGTGGTAGACCGCGTTGGTCAGCAGCACCGCGTAGCGCCCGGTGCCGGGGGAGAAGAACAGGCTGGTGCCGGTGTAGCCGTGGTGGTAGGCCGCTCCCGCCTCGGTGAGGAGCCAGCCGAGGCCGCGGGTGCGGCCCGGGTCGACGGCGATCTGCGGCGCCAGGGAGGCGGCCGGCCAGGGATCGTCGGTGGTCAGCAGGTGTTCGGCGAAGAGGGCGAGGTCGGCGGCGGTGGAGAACGCCCCTGCGTGGCCGGCGATGCCGTTCAGCAGGGCGGCGTTGGGGTCGTGCGGGATGCCCCAGGTGCGGGGTGCGCCGCGCAGCCGCTGTTCGGTCGGGGCCACCTGCGGCGACCGCCGGATCGGCCCGAACTCGGTTTCCCGCATACCGAGTTCGCCCCACAGGCGGTCGGCGAGGGCGTCCAGCGGCAGGTCGTGGGCGGCGGCGAGCAGCAGTCCGAGCAGCACGTACCCGCGGTTGATGTAGCGGTGTTCGGTGCCGGGGGTGGCCACGAGCTGTTCGGCGCAGAGGAGTTCGGCGAGCGGCCGGTCGATGTGGAGGTAGCGGTCCAGCCGGGTCTCGGGCTGCAGGCCAGCACTGTGCGAGAGCAGTTGGCGCACGGTCAGCAGACCGCCCGGGGCCGGGAGGTCCGGGAAGCGGCTGCGGAGCGGGGCGTCCAGATCGAGCAGGTCGGCGGCGAGGGCCCGGCCGGTCAGCGCCCAAGTAGCGATGATCTTGGTGAGGGAGGCGATGTCGTAGCGGGTGTGCTCGTCGGGGGCGGCCGGCCCGCACTCGGGGCCGACCGTGCCGCGGGAGACGACGGTGCGGCCCGAGCCGGGGCCGCTGTCGGCGGTGCCCAGCACGAGGACCCCGCCGGGGACGCCGCGCTCCCGGACGGCGTGGTCGAGGGAGTCGGCGAGTGCGGCGGCGGCCGCGGGCGTCCAGGGCATGGTGGTCACGTGCGTCCTCCGTTGCCGGTGGAGGCGAATCCGGTCGTACAGGTGGTACCCGGGGCGGGGCCGCCGCTCCCGTCCGAACGCCCCGGACGCGGCCCCGCCCGAACGCCTCGTATGCAGTCCCGCGAGCGGGCGACGATCAGCCCTGGCGGACCGACAGTTCCTCCAGGACGCGTACCGCCCGCTCGCCGTCGGCCGCGGGGACGAACAGGTGGTCGTGGTGGAATCCGGCAGCGACGTTGCAGCTGATGCCGTGTGCGGCGAGCTCGGAGGAGACCGCCGCGGTGAGGCCGACCGCCTCCAGTGCGGAGTGGATGCGCAGGGTGATCCAGGCGGCGACGAAGTCGTAGCGCAGGCCGAGCGAGTCGGCGTCGTCCTGCGGCACCACGACGGTGATGCCCTCGTCCTCGGTGACGGTCACCACCGGCCGCAGGCCGGGCGGCACCTTCGTCGGCAGCGTGCAGTACACGTACCGCCCGGGGTTGAGCACGGGGTGCATCCCGATGAGCAGGGTGACGAGGTCTCGTTCCGCGGCCATGCGGCCACCGTAGTGCGTGGCGGTCCGTCCGGTGTGTCCCGCAACGCCCGGTGTGTCGCACCGGCCGGCTGCGGGGTGAGGGGCCGTCACACCGCCACGGGCGGGCCGTGGACGTGCGCGGGCCCGCCGGGTGGGCGGGGTCGGTGGCAGGTGCTCGGGTGCGGCGTTCAGGCGGTGGCCGCCTGCTCCAGGTCGTGCGCCGCGGCGAGCCAGTCGGCGAAGAGCGCGGGGTCGATGTCGGCGGCCGTCCGGAGCTTGACGGAGGCCATGGTGCGGGCGCCCGGCGCGAGCCGCCCGGACGGGTCGGGGATCTCCTGGCCGCGCCAGAATCCGAAGGCGACGTGTCCGGCGTAGGCCTTGAGGTAGCAGACCGGGTTCTTGCCGGGGGCGGCGCCGAGGCTCCACACCGGGTGGCCGTGCCAGACGGCGCCGGCGCCGGGCAGGGCCGCCTCGACGAGCGGCAGGAGCGCGTCGGTGATCTCGTGCTGGGCGGCGGGGAGGGTGGAGAGGTAGTCCTGCACGGTGGCCTTGGCGGGCATGTCGTTCGTCTGCGGCGGTCATGCCGATGCCGTGGGCGAGGACCGGCCGCGGTGCCCAGCGGCCGCCGGGCTGGGCCGCACTGGACGACCTCGCGGCCGGGCTCGACCGGCGCCCCGAGCCCCCGGCCACGACCGGGCAGATCCCGCCCGAGCTGCTCGAACGGCTCTGGGCGCTGCCCGGCCTGCCCCTGCGCGAGCACACGCTGTGGCGGCTGCTGCACGAGTCCGCCGCCCCGGTGCAGGCCGTGCTCTCCCTGAGCGTCGAGGACCTCGACCTGGCCGACCGCCGGGCCCGGACCGGCGACACCTGGGTGGGCTGGCGTTCCGGCACCGCCCGCCTGCTGCCCGACCTGCTGGCCGGCCGCACCCGCGGCCCGCTCTTCCTCGACGAGCGCCGACCCGGCCCCGCCCGCACTCCGGGCCCCGCCGACCTCTGCCCCGACACCGGCCGCCGCCGGCTCTCCTACGAGCGCGCCGAACACCTCTTCAAGCAGCTCACCCGCCCGCTCGACCCGACCGGCCAGGGCTGGACCCTGCGGATGCTCAAGACCTGATTGTCGCCCGCTCGCCTCCGGGCCCTCCGACCCGGCGCCGACACTCTCCCCCAGCCCGGCGGCTGGGAGGTGCCCCCATGCTCCGTCGCTTCGCTCCCGCGCTCCTCACTTTCGGCACCGGCGGGCCCTTCGGCTCGGGCGGGTGTCGCCCCCGCGCGTCGGACGCTGCATCAGAAGTGCTGCGGGCGAACCGGATCACACCCGTCGTTCGACCGTGTGCAGCTCTCCTCCCTCGCCGGGCTCCTCCGGCGGCGCCCGGCCCTTCCCGCGGCCGCTGCGCTCGCAGCCCGTTGTCGGAATCCGTTGACGGGCGACAGTCACCGATATATCGTCGAGTTATCGAGATGCTTCGGGGGAAGCGTCACGGACGAAAGGTGGTGCGCGTCATGCGCGAAGGAAGGCGGAATCGAGGAGAGTGGCGCCGCAGGCCGGTGCCCGGCGAGGGGATGCCGGGGGAGGGCTTCGAGCGGCGGTTCGCGTTCGGGCCGTTCGGCCCGCCCGGTGTACCGCCGGGCGGCCCGGGGATGCCGGGGCCCGGCCCGTTCGGGCACGGCTTCGGTCCGGGGCACTTCCCCGGGCACGGCCGCGGCCCGCGGGGCGGCGGATGGGGCCGCGGTGGCGGAGGCCGCCGGGGCGGCAGGGCGCGGCGCGGCGACGTCCGCGCGTCGCTGCTCGCGCTGCTCAAGGAGCGGCCGATGCACGGCTACGAGATGATCACCGAGATCGGCGAGCGCACCGGCGGTGCGTGGCGGCCGAGCCCGGGCTCGGTCTACCCGACCCTCCAGCTGCTGGAGGAGGAGGGTCTGATCGCGGCTCAGGAGAGCTCGGGGAAGAAGCTGTTCGAGCTCACCGACGCCGGCCGTGCCGAGGCCGACGCGGGCACGGAGTCCCCGTGGGAGGAGGCCGGCCGCGGCGTCGACTGGGAGGCGATCCAGGAGGTGGGTGCGGCGGTCGGCGCGGTCGACCACGCGATCCGCCAGGTGATGCTCACCGGCACCGAGGAGCAGCGGGCCAAGGGCCTCGCCGTGCTCAACGAGGCGAAGCGCAAGCTGTACCTGATCCTCGCCGACGAGCAGGTCTGACGACCGGCACCGGGCTCGGCGTCGGTGCTACGCCTCGGCGTCGTACTCGTAGCGCCAGCGCCAGCCCTTGGTGCCGTGGATCTTCGCCCGGCGGTAGACGAGAGTCACGGCGGGCAGGTCGTCCTGTGCGGGAACGGGCACGCGGTAGACCTTGGGGATCGTCCAGAAGCTGCTCAGCATGACCGGCAGGACCCTGCCGTCCAGGGGCCCGCCGACGAATTCGGTCTCCGCGCTCTTCACGCACTCCAGGGTACGCGGGGCCCGTGCCCCGGGCGCGGGCGTGCAGGTCCCGAAGAGGCGCTGTGGAGCCGATGTGACCGGCGCAGCACCGCCCCCGGTCAATCGGGGGCCCTGCGCACCCTTATCCTGCTCTGTACGCCTCCGGGTTCACCCCGGGTCCGCGGGCCCGCACGGGCCGGTCGGGGCGCGCAGCGCCGCGCCCCGCCGCCGAGTCGTACCTCTCGAACTCCGTATCGTGCCCCGGGTGTCGGCCGTCCCGGTGATCCCGGCCACGGCCACGGCAGATGCAACGGACAGCGTCCCGGGAAGCGGTGGGCGTCGGCCGGTGTTTGCGTCCGATGGTGCGTCGTTCGCCGTGCTGCACCAGGCACGGCAGGTCACGGCAGAGCGGAAGGGGCCCGATGGAAGCCAGCAGCAGGTGGACGGCCTGGTGGCGGCGTGAGCGGCGGCAGGTCCGTCCGGTCACCGGCGGGGAGGCGGCCGTGCGGCTGGACCTGCTGCTGGGGGCGGTGCTCGCCGGGTTCCCGGTGGCGCCCGCGGCACACCCGGCCGGGCACCGGTGTTCCTGCGACCGGGTCGGCTGTCCGGCTCCGGCCCAGCACCCCGTGTCCTTCGCCTGGCAGACCCAGGCGACCACCGATCCCGAGCAGCTGGCCCGCTGGCTGTCCCGCGACCCGCAGGCGAACTTCGTCACCGCCACCGGCCGCGTGCACGACGTGCTGGACGTCCCCGCCGAGGCGGGGAAGCTCGCCCTGGAGCGCCTGGACGAACTCGGCGTGGGCGGCCCGGTCGCCGCGGTCGGCGACGAGCGGTACCTCTTCTTCACCGCCACCCGCGGCACCCCGGCCGACGAGGACGAGTGGTGGACGAGCGAACTGGACTCCACCCCGGACACCATGTCCGAGCACCCCGGCCTGCGCTGGCACTGCCGCGGCTCGTACACCCTGCTGCCGCCGGCGGCCCTGCTGGACGGCTCCGAGGTGCGCTGGCTGCGCGGCCCCGGCCAGCCGCTTCCCGACCCGCTGCGCGTGCTGGACGTCCTCACCGACGCCTGCACCGAGGTCGGCGCGGTCGCCCAGGAGCAGTGGCTGATCGGCTGAGCGTCCGCCGCCGGGCGATCGGCACCGCCGCCGGCCGGTGACGGGGAGCTAACGGTGCTCCTCCGGCGGGCCGCTCTGGGCCGCTGCCTCGTCGGCCTCCAGGCGGGCCGCCAGCGCACGGAGTGCGGCGTACTCCGCCTCGTCGACGGCCTCCAGGGCGAAGTCGACCGCCTCCAGGGCGTACCGCTCGGCGTACTCGGCCGCCCGTTCGGTGGCGCCGGCGTCGTGCCGGGCCTCGCGTTCCTTCAACGCCCCGATGCGCCGGTGCCAGCTCTCGCGGATGTGGTGCCAGGCCGACCCGGCGTGCTCCTCGTGGCCGTGCTCGGCCTTCCGGGCCGGGCCGCCGCGCCCCAGCGCGCCCGCCTCCGCCCGCTCCAGGGCCTGCTGCACCTGGGTACGGGACTGCCGCTGCACGGATTCCACGTGCTGCGCCGCGTCCGCGGCCCGCTGCGAGACCCGCGCGAGCCCCTGCGCCTCGTCCATGGAGAACACCTCGTCGTCGGCCGACACTCCACCTCCAGACTGCGACCGCACCGCTGCGGACGCCTGCGGGTGCGGCCGTCCGGTGCCCCGGCGCAGTGAGCACCGCGGGCACCGGACGGCGGGTCGGTCATCGCGCCGCGGCGGACTCCGCGGCGGTGGGGAACCCCACGGTGCCGCCGTCGAGGGTCAGTTCGACGGGGTGGCCGTCCACCGGGAGCATGCAGCCCTGGGTCTCGCTGCAGGCGGCGTAGCCGACCAGGACGGTCGCCGCCCCGGACGCCGTCCTGTGCACGGGCAGCGTCACGGTGACGGGGCCGTCCGGGTAGACCGGCACCGCCGGGAGGTCTCCCGGGAGCTGCAACGGGTGCGGCGCGGAGTCGGCGGCGGGGCGGCCGGTCTGCTCCAGGCCGCCGCGCAGCCGCAGCGAGGTCGGCCGTCCGACGCCGTCGATCCCGTCGGGCGGCAGGTCGAGGCTGTAGAGGTGGTATCCGGCCCGCTCGGGGGTGAACACGGCGGTCAGGGTGCCGGCCGAGCCGTCCCACTTTCCGAGGGAGAGGTCGACCGTCACCCCGTTCTCGGTGAACCGCGCCGAGGACGGGACGGCGGCGGGCCGGTCGTCGGCGCTGCACGCGGCGGCCGGGCAGAGCGCGAGTACGGCGGCGAGCGCGGCGGCGCACCGGCGCGCGCGGTGGTGCGTGCCCTGCTGCGCGGGCCGACGCGCCGTCACTTCGCCCACTGGCGGAGGAAGCCGTCGAAGCCGGTCTCGGTCAGCTTCGGCAGACCGGTCCGGTTGGTGTTGGTGACGACCTTCCCCTGGGCGTCGACGATGATCAGCACGGGTGTGCTGAAGCCGTGCGAGCTGTCGTAGTGGCTGAGGATCGCCATGTTGGTCCGGCTGTTCGCCAGGTCGATCTTCACCACGTGGTAGGAGGCGTCCAGGGTGGTCCGTATCCGGCTCTTGGCGAAGAGGCCGTCGACGGCCCGGCAGACCCCGCACTCGTTCGTCCCGAAGTCGAGCAGGACCCGCCGTCCGTCGCTCTTCGCCAGGGCGAGGGCCGCGTCGATGTCGCGCTGCGAGTTCGCCTTCGGGTTGTAGCCGGCCAGGGAGACGGTGGAGCGCTTGGTGGCGCTCGGCGTGGGGGAGGCGGTGGGGGAGGCCGTGCGGACGGGTGCGCTCGTCGAGGGGCTCGCCGTACCGGGCTCGGCGGAGGCCGTGCTCGGCTGGAGCACGGGCAGGGCGGTGCCGGCGGCCGTGCTCGGCGGTGCGGCGGCGGCCGTGCTGCTGCCGGAGTCCGTCGGTCCGCAGGCGGCGAGCGCGGCGGCGGCCGTCAGGGCGGCGAGGACGGTTCCGAGGGGTCTGCGGGCGAGGCTCATGGGGTGTTGCTCCCGGGCGGTGCGAGGGTGGGTGGTGCTCCGTGCCCTAGGAGAGTCCTCGCGCAGGTGCCGGATAACGGAAAATCCGCGACCCGGCACCTGCACCGCCCTCCGGCCCCTCGGCGATCCCCTCGGCCGGCCCCGGTCGCGGGCCCTACGGCAGGGTGAGGATCTCCGCGCCGTCCGCGGTGACCACCAGGGTGTGCTCGAACTGGGCGGTCCGCCTGCGGTCCTTGGTGACGACCGTCCAGCCGTCCTCCCAGATGTCGTAGTCGTGGGTGCCCAGGGTCAGCATCGGCTCGATGGTGAACGTCATGCCGGGCTTGATCACCTCGGTGGCCCGCTCGCTGTCGTAGTGCGGGATGATCAGCCCGGAGTGGAACGAGGTGTTGATGCCGTGGCCGGTGAAGTCCCGGACGACGCCGTAGCCGAACCGCTTGGCGTAGGACTCGATGACCCGGCCGATCACATTGACCTGCCGGCCCGGCTTGACCGCCTTGATCGCCCGGTTGAGCGCCTCGCGCGTCCGCTCGACCAGCAGCTTGGACTCCTCGTCCACGTTGCCGCACAGGTAGGTGGCGTTGAGGTCGCCGTGCACGCCGTGGATGTAGGCGGTGGCGTCGATGTTGACGATGTCGCCGTCCTGAAGGACCGTCGAGTCCGGGATGCCGTGGCAGATCACCTCGTTGACCGAGGTGCAGATCGACTTCGGGAAGCCCCGGTAGCCGAGGTCCGAGGGGTACGCGCCGTGGTCGCACATGTAGGCGTGCGCGACCGCGTCGAGCTCGTCGGTGGTGATGCCGGGGGCGATCAGCTTGGCCGCCTCCTCCATGGCCTGCGCGGCGATCCGGCCGGCGATCCGCATCTTCTCGACCGTCTCGGCGGTCTGCACCTCCGGGCCGGTGTACGGCGCGGGCGCGGGCCGTCCCACGTACTCCGGGCGCGCGATGTGGGCGGGGACCTTGCGGGTGGGGGACACGGTGCCGGGTACGAGAGCCATGCCCGCGAGTCTAGGGCGTGTCCGGCCGGGACGGGCCGCGCGGCGGGCCCGCCGTGTGTACGGCAGCGGCGCCGGGAAAGGATCACCCCAGGACGACGTCACCGACAGGAGCAGCCCCATGGCACTGGGATTCGGCCGCAAGCCCACGGGAAAGCCGGGCGAGTGGTTCTACTGCATCAAGCACGGCAAGGTCGAGGAGGGGCCGGAGTGCCCGGCCAAGGACCGGCTCGGCCCCTACGCGACCCGCGGCGAGGCGGCCGCCGCGCTGGAGATCGCCGCCGAGCGCAACCGCGAGTGGCAGAACGACCCGCGCTGGCGCGACGACCGGCCGGCCGGCGACGACGAGGACTGACCGCCCGTCAGGCCGTCGGAACGGGCTCGCGGCCGCCTGCGCCGGTGCTGCGCCCCTCGGCCGCGGCCCGCACCGCCTCCGCGTGCGGATTCGTCCGGGAGTCGTAGGCGAGCAGGCTCGGCAGGGCGACGGCGAGTGCGGCGACACCGAGCACGCAGGCCGCGCCGCCGCTCCAGATCGCGCCGCGCACCCCGATCAGGCCGGCCGCGCCGCCCGCCCGGACCTGGCCCAGCTGCGGGCCCACCGAGTAGCTGAGCAGCTCCACCCCGGCGAGGCGGCCGCGCAGTTCGTCGGGGATCGACTGGTTCCACATGGTGGAGCGGGCGGTGCCGCTGATCTGGTCGGCGCCGCCGGCCGCCGCCAGGCAGAGCAGCACCAGCCAGATGTTGCCGGCCAGCCCGGCCAGCACCATGGCGGCGCCCCAGCCGAGGGCGGCGAGGACGAGCATCCGGCCGTGCCGGTGGATCCGCGACGTCCAGCCGCTGGTCGCCGAGACGGCCAGCGCTCCCGCCGCGGAGGCGCCGTAGAGCAGGCCGAGCGCCCAGCCGGCGTCCAGCTCGGCGGCCAGGAACGGGAAGATCGCCACCGGGTAGGCGAACAGCATCGCGCAGACGTCGATCGCATAGGTGCCCAGCAGGTCCTTGCGGCTCCACGCGTAGCGGACGCCGGTCGCGACGGCCCGCAGCGAGGGGCGTTCGGCGCCGCTCGACGGCGGCACCGCCCGGATGCGGACGAGCAGCAGCAGCGAGACGGCGAAGCTCACCACGTCCAGCGCGAACGCGGTCTGCACCCCGGCGACCGCCACCACCACACCGGCCAGCGCCGGGCCGGCCACCGAACCGACGTTGCGGTACAGCGAGTTGAAGGCGAACGCGGCGGTCAGCTGCTCGTGCGGGACGATCCGCGGGGTCAGCGAGTCCAGGGCCGGCCGCTGCAGGCCGTCCACGGCGGCGACCAGTGCGGCCACCGCGTAGACCGGCCACAGCATCGGCTCCGGCAGCAGTGCGTTGACCAGCAGCAGGGCGCTCAGCACGCCCAGCCCGCCCTCGGAGAGCAGCACCAGCCGGCGGCGGTCCACGGCGTCCGCCAGCGCACCGCCCCACAGGCCGAAGACCACCAGCGGCACCAGCTCGAACGCCCCGACCAGTCCCACCTGGAAGGACGAGCCGGTGAGCTCCTTCACCTGCAGCGGCACCGCCACGTAGGTCAGGAAGCTGCCCAGGCTGGAGACGCAGCCTGAGCTCCACAGCAGGCGGAAGTCCCGCGAGGTGCGCCAGGGGGCGGTGTCCGGGAGCAGCCCGCGCAGGGTGGTGCGCAGCCGCCGGGGCGATCGGGGTGGTTCGGAGCTCACGGTCGGCCATCCTCGGCCCGCCCCCGCGGCGGGGCAACCGAATTACCGGCCGTACACCACCGGCCGCGGGCCGCCGCTCACCAGCGCAGCACCGGCGGCGCCACCAGCCGCTCCGCCAGCCCGGCCAGCCGGCTGCGCAGCCCCCGGGAGGGCCGCGCCGAAGCGGCCGCGCCGACCAGGTGCTGCACCAGGTCGAACGGCCCCTCGCCGGCCACCGGCACCGCCAGCCGCTCGTGGGCGAGCGCACCGAGCTCGTGGTCGCCGGCGTCCAGCGCGAGCACGGTGGCCCCGCCCCGGCGCGCGCCCTCGACCCGCTCCAGCAGGCCCTCACCGGCCTCCTCCGGCGCCACCACCAGCACCGTCGCGCCGCGCCGCGCCTCGCCGAGCCGCTGCAGGCCGTGCGCCAGGTGGTCCGGCGCGGCGGCCGGCACCCGGTGCCGCAGCAACACCGGGGTGAGGCCGCCGATGCCCGTGCAGGCGGCCTCCTCGTCCAGATGGGCGGCCAGGTGCCACGGCTCGTACCGCTCGGTGCCCACCAGCAGCAGCCCGGCGGCGGAACGCCGGGTGACCGAGCGGTGCAGCGCCCCGCCGAAGGCCCGGGTGACGTCCAGCAGGCCGGTGCCGACCAGCGTCGCGCTCAGTGCGGAAAGTCTCACCGCGTCCATGCGGCACAGCATGGAGGAGGGCCCCGGGCTTTGGCAGGATCTTGTCCATGACGCAACCCGAATCGGTGAATCCTGCCGCTGCTGCGGCCCCCGCTCCGCTCGACGTGTCCTCGCTCGTGGTGGGTGTCCTCGGCGGCACCGGCGACCAGGGCCGCGGCCTGGCCTACCGGCTCGCCAAGGCCGGCCAGCAGGTCGTGATCGGCTCCCGGACGGCCGAACGCGCCGAGGCCGCCGCCGGGGAGATCGGCCTCGGCGTGCGGGGCGCGGACAACGCGGCGTGCGCCCGGGAGAGCGACATCGTGATCGTCGCGGTGCCCTGGGACGGCCACGCCGGCACCCTCGCCGCCCTGCGCGAGGAACTCGCCGGCAAGATCGTCGTGGACTGCGTCAACCCGCTGGGCTTCGACAAGCAGGGCGCCTACGCGCTCAAGCCGGAGGAGGGCAGCGCCGCCCAGCAGGCCGCCGCCCTGCTGCCGGACTCCCGGGTGACCGCGGCCTTCCACCACCTGTCGGCGGTGCTGCTGCAGGACCCGTCGATCGAGCGGATCGACACCGACGTCATGGTGCTGGGCGAGGACCGCGCCGCCACCGACACCGTGCAGGCGCTCGCCGAGCGGATCCCCGGCATGCGCGGCATCTTCGCCGGACGGCTCCGCAACGCCCACCAGGTCGAGTCGCTGGTCGCCAACCTGATCTCGGTCAACCGCCGCTACAAGGCGCACGCCGGCCTGCGGATCACCGACGTCTGAGCCGGCCGGGAGGGACCTGCGGGAGCCGGGCGCCCATGAGGGGCGCGGGGAACCGCGCGGGGTGCCCGGCCACCTCCGACGACACCCCCCGGCCCCCGCGCGGGGTTCGGGGGGTGACAATGGGGTGCCAGCTGTCCCCGGCTCCGGCCGGGGGCGTCCCTGTCCAGGAGAGTTCCACCATGCCGCGCAACGCCCTGCTCGCCTCGATCGTCCTCGTGCTCGCGGTGACGGCCGCCGTCGTCTCCTTCGTCCAGGGCAACTGGTTCGGCGTGATCTGGGTGCTGATGGCCGGCGTCTCCTCGAACATGGCCTGGTTCTACATCCGCAAGGACCGCCAGGAGCGCGCCGCCGCGGCCCGCGTCGCCGAGCAGCAGCCGTAGGCCGGTCGTCGCGGCCGGGCACCCCGGGCGCCCCCCGGTGTGCCCGTGCCCGGGCTCACTCCCAGAAGCGGAAGAGGAACTGCCCGACCACCGGGTAGGCCTTGGAGACGCCGAACAGGTCGGTGATCGCGAACACCAGCTCCGAGAACCACCGGCTGGCCGCGGTCTGCCAGAAGATCACGAACACCGCGAGCATGCCGTACGGCGCGAAGGGCTCGATCGCCCGGCGGGTCTTGAGCGACAGCCAGGGCTCGACGATGCCGTAGCCGTCCAGGCCGGGCACCGGCAGCAGGTTCAGCAGGGCCGCACTGACCTGCAGGAACGCCAGGAAGCCGAGGGCCGCGGGGAAGGCCGAGACGATCAGCTCCTGGCCGTCCAGCACCGCCGGCTTCGCCGGGTCGTCGAACACCCCGGAGCTCACCAGCACCAGCAGGCCGATGCCGATCACCACGTTCACCAGCGGGCCGGCCGCCGAGATCAGGCTGTGCTTGAGGCGGCCGCGGATGCGGTGCCGCTCGATGTAGACCGCACCGCCGGGCAGGCCGATCCCGCCCATGATCACGAAGATCACCGGCAGGACGAAGCTCAGCAGGGCGTGCGCGTACTTGAACGGGTTCAGCGTCAGGTAGCCCTTGGCGCCGATGGTGATGTCCCCGCTGTGCATCGCCGTCCGCGCGTGCGCGTACTCGTGCAGGCAGAGCGAGACCATCCAGCCCGCCACCACGAACAGGAACACCCCGAACCGGGGATTGCCGAAGCCGCTCACCACCGCCCACGCGGAGGTGCCCAGGGTCGCGAGCAGCACCCAGAACACCGGGCTGATCCGGCTCTCCTCGCTGCGGCGCTGCGTGGTGGCGAAGGTCATGGTGCGGAGCTCCGAGTGTGGGCCGGGGGCGGGCAGGGACCGATCATGCCGCGCGGCTCGCGACGGCGACAAGCCGTCACGGAAGAACGCCCGGCACCCGCCCACGGTTCCACCGGCCCGGATATATGTGCGCCCGCCACGCGGCCCGTCGACCAGAATGGGGCCGTGCACTACGGCATCCTCGGAACCACCACGGCCCACCGCGACGACGGCACCCCGGTACCGCTCGGCGGTGCACGCCTGCGGGCCCTGCTCGCGGCGCTGGCGCTGCGCGAGGGCCGGCCCGTCCCGGCCGACCTGCTGGTGGACGAGGTGTGGGGCGACGACCCGCCGCAGGACGCCTCCGCCGCACTGCAGACCCTGGTCGGCCGGCTGCGCCGCACCATCGGCCGCGACGAGATCGGCTCCGGGCCCGCCGGGTACTGGCTGACCGGCCGACGGACGGACGCGGACGACTTCCGCCGGCTCGCCGCCGACGGCCGCCGGGCGCTCGCCGCCGGCGACCACCTGGAGGCCGCCGGCCACCTGCACAGCGCGCTCGCCCTCTGGCGCGGCCCCGCCCTCGCCGACCTGCCGGACCGGGTCGGCCCCGCCGTCCGGCTGGAGGCCCAGCGCGACGAGGCCCGCCGCCACCGGATCGCCGCCGACCTCGCGCTCGGCCGCACCGCCGACGTCACCGCCGAACTCGCCGAGCTCTGCGAGCAGCACCCGCTCGACGAGCAGCTGCACGCCCTGCTGATCCGCGCCCTGCGGGCCGAGGGCCGCACCGCGGAGGCCCTGCAGCGCTACGAGCGGGCCCGGCGCACCCTCGCCGACCGCCTCGGCGCCGACCCCGGCCCCGAACTGCGCGCCCTGCACGCCGAACTGCTGGCCCCCGTACCCGCACCGGCCGCACCCGCACCCGTGCCGGCCCAGACGGCCTCCCCCGCCGGGAACCTGCGCCCCCGGCTCACCAGCTTCGTCGGCCGCGACGGCGACCTGACCGCCCTCGGCCGGGCCCTGACGGCCGGCCGGCTCACCACCCTCACCGGGCCCGGCGGCTCCGGCAAGACCCGGCTCTCCGTCGAGGCCGGCCGGGCCGCCCAGGCGGACGGCACCTGGCCGGACGGCGTCTGGATGGCCGAACTCGCCCCGCTGGAGGACGACCTGGCCGTGCCGGCCGCCGTCGCCGCCGCGCTCGGCCTGCGCGAGACGGTGCTGCACACCGGCGGCGCCGTCGCCGAGGTGATGGACTCCCGCCGCGGCGACCCCGTCCGCCGGATCGTCGAGCACTGCGCCCCGCGCCGGATGCTGCTCGTCCTCGACAACTGCGAGCACCTCGTCCAGGCCGCCGCCGACCTCGCCGACCGGCTGCTCGCCGAGTGCCCCGGCCTCACCGTCCTCGCCACCAGCCGGGAGCCGCTCGGCGTCCCCGGCGAGTCGGTGCTGCCGGTCGAGCCGCTGCCCGACCCTGCCGCGCTGCGCCTGCTCGCCGAGCGCGGCGCCGCCGCCCGCCCCGGCTTCGACCCCGCCGAGGACCCGGAGGCCTGCGCCGAGATCTGCCGCCGCCTGGACGGACTGCCGCTCGCCATCGAGCTCGCCGCCGCCCGGCTGCGCGGCCTGACCCCCCGCCAGCTCGCCGACCGCCTCGACGGCCGGTTCGCCCTGCTCACCGCCGGCTCCCGCACCCTGCTGCCCCGCCAGCAGACGCTGCGCGCCGTCGTCGACTGGAGCTGGGACCTGCTCGGCGAGCGGGAGCGGGCCGTGCTGCGCCGGCTCTCCGTCTTCGCCGGCGGCTGCACCCTGGAGGCCGCCGAGCAGGTCGCCGCCGACGGCACCGACGTCCGCCGCGAGGACGTCGCCGACCTGCTGCTCTCCCTGGTCGACAAGTCCCTGGTCGTCGCCGACCTGGACGGCGGGCCGCGCTACGGGATGCTGGAGACCATCCACGAGTACGCCGCCGAGAAGCTCGCCGAGGCCGGCGGCGACGGTGCCGAGCAGCGCCACGTCCGCTGCTACCGCGAACTCGTCCGGACGGCCGACCTCCACCTGCACGGCGCCGGGCAGCTCGAGTGGCTCGCCCTCCTCGACCGCGAACTGGAGAACGTCCGGGCCGCGCTGCGCGCCGCCGTCGAACGCGGCGAGGAGCAGGAGGCACTGGTCCTCGCCCTGGGCATGAGCTGGTTCTGGTCGCTGCGCGACTACCGGCGGGAGGCCTGCGAGTGGTATGACGCGATCTGCGCGCTCGGGCCCGACGCCTACGGCCCCGACGCCCCCCGCCCGGTGCCGCTGACGACCGCTCCGCTGGACGCGCCGTTGCCGATGCCGCCCGAGATGCTGGAGGAGGCCCGCCGGCAGATCCAACTCCACCGGCTGGTGGAGACGTTCACCGGCGACATGGAGATGCTCGGCGACCCCGCCGCGCTCGACCTCTCGCACCGGGTGCTGGACACCTACACCCGGGACCTGCCGCAGTCCTACCGCTTCCCCGCGCTGCTGCGGGTGTTCGCGGTCTTCCTCTCCGGCGAGATGGACCGGATGCGGGAGACCATGGACGACGCCGTCGACGGTGCCCGCCGGCACGGCCGCCCGATGGACCTCGCCTTCGCCCTGCAGCTGCGCGCCCGGCTGCTCAACGACTGGGTCGGCGGCCTCGACCAGGCCGTCCGGGACAGCGCCGAGGCCCTGGAGATCTTCACCCGGCTCGGCGACCGATGGGGCATGTCCGAGGCGCTCTCCGCCCAGGCCGAGAACGCGGCCAAGCAGGGCGACGGCCGCCGGGCGGTCGCCGCCTACCGGCAGGCCATCGAGATCGCCGAGGAACTCGGCGCCCTGCAGGAGGTGCCGCTGCTCCAGACCCGGCTCGGCGAGGCGCTGTTCGAGTTCGACGAGGCCGAGGGTGAACGGCTGATCAGGGAGGCCCTGGCCGCCGTCCGGCACGGCAACCACGCGTCCGACGGCGCGCTGCTCTACGGCCGGCTGGTGCTCTGCAACATCCACACCCAGCGCGGCGAGTACCCGCAGGCCATCGCCGAGCTCGACCGGCTGGTCGCCACCCAGGAGGCGTTCGGGCCGCTGGTGCCCGGCGTCTTCCGCGGCATCGTGGCCTGCATCCGCGGCTGGGTGACCGCCCGGGCCGGCGACGCCCCCCGCGGCCTGGAGCTGCTCGCCGAGGGGCGCCGCACGATGGCCACCGTGCCCGGTGGCGCCAGCGCCTTCGCCGAGCACATGGGCGTGATGCTGCTGCTCCCGGCGTCGGGTGCGCTGCTCGCCCTCGCCGAGCAGCGCGAGGACGTGCGGGCGGCCCGCCGGGCGGCCGTGCTGCTCAGCGCCCACGACGCCCTGCACGGGGCGCCCGGCTCCCACATCGAGCGGCAGGAGCGCGACCGCCTCGTCCCGGAGATCACCCGGCTGCTCGGCCCCGAGGAGTACGCCGCGGCATGCGCCGAGGGCGGCCGCCTCACGGTGTCGGAGGCGGCCGCCCTGCTGGACGATCCCGGGAGGTTCTGACGGCCGGTCGGCCGGCGTCCCGTCAGGTCCGCTTGCGGAAGCGGGCGACGGCCAGCGGCGCGGTGACCGCGGTGATCGCCACCGACCAGACGAGCACGACGGTCACCGAGTGGGCCAGCGGCCCGCCGTTGATCAGGCTGCGGCAGGCGTCGGCCAGCGCGGAGAGCGGGTTGTACTCGGTGAAGGCCTGCAGCCAGCCCGGCATGGTGTCGGTCGGCGCGAAGATCGAGCTGCCGAACTGCAGCGGCATGACGACCAGCATGCTGACGCCCTGGACGGCCTGGGCGCTGCGCAGCGACATGCCGACCAGCATGGAGATCCAGACGATCGACATGCCGAACAGCAGGGACAGGCCGACCGCGCCGAGCAGCTGCAGGAAGCCGGTCTTGATCTCCAGCCCGAGGATCATCGAGAAGCCGATGAGGATGGTGAAGGAGACCAGGCAGCGGCAGGTCTCGGCGGCGATCTTGGAGAGCAGCACGGCGGCCCGGCCGATCGGCAGGGTGCGGAAGCGGTCCATCACGCCGGTCTGGAAGTCGCTGTTGAGACCGGTGCCGACGGCCATCGCCAGGTTGAGGCCGGTGGTGCCGAGCAGGCCCGGGATCATGTACTGGATGTAGTCCTGCTGGCTGCCGGAGACCGCGCCGCCGAAGACGTAGACGAACAGCACGGTGAAGATGATCGGGAGCAGCACCGCGTCGAGCATGGACTCCGGGTCGGCCTTGATCCGCATCAGGTTGCGGCGGGTCAGCGCGCCGACGTGGCGCAGGTGTCCGGCGAGGCCGATCCGCGGGTCGTCCAGCTGGGCCGGGGCGGGGGTCAGGGTGGCGGCGGTCATGCCACGGGCTCCTTGTCGAGGATCGGGGCGGCCGGGGCGGACGGCTTGCCGGTGATGGCGAGGAAGACCTCGTCCAGGCTGGGGAGTTTGGTGTCGATGCCCGCGATGCCGAAGCCGCGGGTGCCCAGCACGCCGACCACGGCGGTGAGCTGGTCCTCGCCGGTGAGCTGCACGGAGAGCAGACCGGTGTCGGCGGAGAAGGTCGCGGCCACGCCGGCCTCGTGCAGGCAGCGGGCCATCTCGGGCAGTTCGGCCGGGCGCAGCGGGCGGACCTGCAGGGTCTGGCCGCCGACCTGGGTCTTGAGCTCCTCGATGCCGCCGGCGGCGGTCACCCGGCCGCGGTCGATCACGGTGAGCTCGTGGGCGAGCTGCTCGGCCTCCTCCATGTACTGGGTGGTGAGCAGCACGGTGGAGCCCTCGGCGACCATCCGCTGGACCTCGTCCCAGACCTCGTTGCGGGTGCGCGGGTCGAGACCGGTGGTGGGCTCGTCCAGGTAGAGCACCTTCGGCCGGCCGATCATGGAGGCGGCGAGGTCGAGGCGGCGGCGCATGCCGCCGGAGTAGGTCTTGGCGGGCCGCTTGGCGGCGTCGGTGAGCGAGAAGCGTTCGAGCAGCTCGCCGGCGCGGGCCTTGGACTCCTTGGCGGAGAGGTCGAGCAGCCGGCCGATCAGGTAGAGGTTCTCGTAGCCGGAGAGCAGCTCGTCCACCGAGGCGTACTGGCCGGTGAGACCGATGGTGCGGCGCAGCTGCTTGGGCTGGCGCAGCACGTCGTAGCCGCCGACGAAGGCGGTGCCCGCGTCGGGCTTGACGAGGGTGGAGAGGATCCGGACGAGGGTGGTCTTGCCGGCGCCGTTGGGGCCGAGCAGGCCGAGGACGGTGCCCTCGCGGACGGTGAGGTCGACGCCGTCGAGCGCCCGGGTGGCGCCGAAGGTCTTGACGATGCCGCGGACTTCCACGGCGTTGTTGCGGGGCCCCCGGTCGTTCGGGGCGGTGGCGATCGGTGTCATGCCGCCAATCTGCCGGGGCCCGCTGTCGGCGCGCTGTCGTCCGGCTGTCAGCGGGCGGCGGCCGCTGTCACGCCGCTGCCGGCGCCCCGGTACGCCGACGGCGCGCCCGCCGGGGCGGGCGCGCCGTGACGCTGCATCGACCGGAGAGCTGGGTCTCAGCTGAAGCTGTGCTCGGGCGCGGGGAAGGCACCCGTGCTGACGTCGGCCGCGAACTCGCGGGCGGCCTCGCCGAGGACGGCCCGCAGGTCGGCGTACTGCTTGACGAACTTCGGCACCCGGCCGGCGGTCATGCCGGCCATGTCCGTCCAGACGAGCACCTGGGCGTCGGTGCCGACGCCCGCGCCGATGCCGACGGTCGGGATCGCCAGCTGCTCGGTGACCTGGGCGGCCAGCTCGGCGGGTACCGCCTCCAGCACCACCGAGAAGGCGCCGGCCTGCTGCACGGCCTTGGCGTCGCGCAGCAGTTGGTGCGCGGCCTCGTCCCCGCGCCCCTGCACCGGGTACCCGCCGAAGGCGTGCACCGACTGCGGGGTGAGGCCGATGTGCGCCATCACCGGGATGCCGGCCTCGACCAGCAGCTCGATGGAGCGGGCGCTGCGCTCGCCGCCCTCCAGCTTGACGGCGCCGACGCCGGCCTCCTTCATCAGGCGGGCGGCGTTGTGCATGGCCTGGGCGGGCGACTCCTGGTAGGAGCCGAAGGGCATGTCGCCGACCACAAGGGCCCGCTTGGTGCCGCGGACGACGGCTGCGGAGAGCATCACCATCTGGTCCATGGTCACCGGCACGGTGGTCTCGTAGCCGAGGTGGCAGTTGCCGGCCGAGTCGCCGACCAGCAGCACCGGGATGCCCGCCTCGTCGAAGACACCGGCGGTCAGCGCGTCGTAGGCGGTCAGCATCGCCCAGCGCTCGCCGTGCTGCTTGGCCTTGGCCAGGTCGCGCACGGTCACGCGCCGGTTGGTGATGCCGCCGTAGAGCACGGTGCCCTCCTGCGACGGGGCAGGCTGAAGCGGAGAAGCGTTCATCGAACAGACTCCTGAAGGGTTGTCGTCTCGTGGCGCCGTACGGCGTCCCCGGATCTGCTCCCATGCTTGCACGCCGCCCGCCCGCCGCAAAGACCCGGGGCGGCGGCTTTCCGGGCCCCTGGTGCGAACCCTTTACCCAGACTTTGCGATACGGATCCGTCTCGTATCGAAAAAAGGGCTAGGCTTGGGCCGAACGGGTTACGAGACGCTTTCGGCTCGTAAGTCCGCACAGGCACTCTCGTACGGACGGGGACTCCACACCATGACCACCGCAGCGCCACCGCGCTCACCCGACGCCATCCACCGTCGCCGCTGGGCGATCCTGGGCACCCTGATCCTCGCCCTGCTCGTCGTCGTCCTCGACAACTCGATCCTCAACGTGGCGATGAAGACCATCGCCCAGCCCGCCCCCACCGGCCTCGGTGCCAGCCAGAGCGACCTCGAGTGGGCGATCAACTCCTACACGCTGGTCTTCGCCGGCCTGCTCTTCACCGCCGGCCTGCTCGGCGACCGGCTCGGGCGCAAGTGGTCCCTGCTCGCCGGCATGGCCGTCTTCGGCCTCGGCTCGCTGCTCTCCGCCCTCGCGGACAGCCCCGGCCAGCTCATCGCCTTCCGCGCGGTCATGGGCCTCGGCGGCGCCTTCGTGATGCCCGCCACCCTCGCCATCATCATGAACGTCTTCGAGCGCAAGGAGCAGCCCAAGGCGATCGGCATCTGGGCCGGCGCCGTCGGCCTGGCCATCGCCATCGGCCCGATCACCGGCGGCCTGCTCATCGAGCACTTCTGGTGGGGCTCGGTCTTCCTGGTCAACGTCCCGATCGTGCTCGTCGCCCTCGTCGCCATGTCGATCCTGGTGCCGAACTCCCGCGACCCGAAGCCCGGCAGGCTCGACCCGGTCGGCGTGCTGCTCTCCGTGATCGGCCTGGTCGCCCTGATCTACGGCATCATCAAGGGCGGCGAACTCGCCGACTTCACCGCCGCCGGCGCCTGGGTGCCGATCCTGGTCGGCCTGCTCGCCCTCGCCGCCTTCGTCGTCTTCGAGCGGCGCACCTCCCACCCCGCGCTGGACGTCACCTGGTTCCGCAACCGGGTGTTCTCCGCCTCCGTCGTCGTCATCGGCGTGGTCTTCTTCGGCCTGATGGGCGTCTCCTTCTTCGGCGTCTTCTACACCCAGAGCGTCCGCGGTTACAGCGCCCTCCAGTCCGGCCTGCTGATGCTGCCGCTGGCCGCCGCCCAGATGGCCTTCGCCCCGCGCGCCCGGCTCGTCGTCGACCGCTTCGGCGTCCGCGCCACCTGCGCCGGCGGCATGGCCCTCGTCGCCGTCGGCTTCCTCGGCTACCTGCTGCTCGACGCCACCACCCCGATCTGGGTGCTCGTCGTCATCGGCTTCGTCATGGGCGCCGGCATGGCCCACGTCATGCCGCCGGTCACCGTCGCCATCATGGGCTCGCTGCCCCGCGAGAAGGCCGGCGCGGGCTCCGCCATCAACAACACCTTCCGCCAGGTCGGCGGCTCGCTCGGTGTCGCCGTCCTCGGCGCGGTGCTCTCCACCGTCTACCGCGACGGCATGGGCGACCACCTCGCACAACTCCCCGCCGCCGTGCGGGACAAGGCCGGCGAGTCCCTGGAGGCCACCCTGGCCGTCGCCGAGCGCACCGGCGCCCGCGACCTGGTCGCCCCCGCCCAGGACGCCTTCATGCACGCCATGCACGTGGTGGCCGGCCTCTCCGCGGGCATCACCGCCTTCGGCGTGGTGCTCGCCCTGGTGCTGCTGCCCGGCAAGGCCCCCGCCGGGCCGGCCGCCGTCCCGGCCCGGGCCGACAGCGAACCGCGGCCCGCCAAGGTCTGACCCCCCGGGGAGATCACCGGAGAACGGCCCGATCAGGAGAGAATGGCGCCATGCACACCGAACCGACCGTCTCGGCATGCGGCGCCGACGAGGACGACCCCGCCGCGGAGCTCTGCGCCCCGCGGCGGGGCCGTCCGCGCAGCGAGGCGGCCGAGCAGGCCATCTTCGCCGCCGTCGAGAACCTGATCGAGGACGGCAGGAGCCTCTCCGAGCTGTCGATCGAGGGCATCGCGGCCGCCGCCGGCGTCGGCAAGGCCACCATCTACCGGCGCTGGCCCAACAAGGAGGCCCTGCTGGTCGACGTGGTCGCCAGGCTGGAGTCCCCGCTCCCCGAGCGCACCGGCGGCACCGTCCGCGACGAGCTCGTCGGCATGATCGACTACATGCGCCGCCGCGGCCTCGCCAAGCGCTCCCGCTGGATGCTGAAGTCCGCCCTCAGCCAGATGAACACCTGGCCCGAACTCCGTCAGGCGTACCAGGAACAGGTGGTCGGGCCCCGCCGCGAGCTCGCCCGCGCCATCGTGCGCCGCGGCATCGAGGAGGGCGTGCTCCGCGCCGACCTCGACGTCGAACTCGTCTGCGAGATCATCACCGGCCCGATCCTGCTGCGCACCGTCCTGTGGGACGAGGCCCCGCTGGACGACCCGAAGCTCGCCGAGCAGATGGTCGACGCCGTGCTCAACGGCGTCGGCGCACAGCCGTCCGGTGGGCAGCCGTCCGGGCAGTCCCGCTGATCGGGGGCGTGCCGCAACCTCCCGGAGGCCCCTCGGCGTCCATGCCGTCATAGGCTGAGCCGAGAATACGACCGGGCGTGGGGGGGGGGTAGAACCCCAAGCGCCCCACACCCCCCACCCGCCCCGGCGGCGCGGGGCACGGCCCAACCCGGCGCCC
>NZ_JBFAXX010000033.1:0-98929 GCF_040680995.1 Kitasatospora sp. NPDC051914 | reverse complement strand
CCGCCGCCGCCCCCTCCGTCGCCGGGGTTGCGCTCGCCGGGGGGGGGGGGGGCGGGGGGCCCCCCCCCCCCCCCCCCCACGCGGGTCCCCGTGCCGACCCGACGGCTCGGGGCCGGTCAGGCTTCGCCGGGGTGCCAGGCGGGCCACTCCCAGGGGCGGTCGGCCCACTGGACGAGGACGGGGTCGTGCGGGTCGAGGTCGGGGAAGGCGTGCTTGACCTCCGGCTCGAACTCCTCGGGGGCCAGCGGCTTCCAGCCGGCGCCCTTGAAGTGCACCAGCCGGTAGCGGCTGTCGGTGCGGAACTCGGCGACCTCGACCAGGGGTTCGGTGGTGCTGTTGCTGTTCATGTGCCCAAGCATCGTCCGGGCCCCGGGGGCGCGCACCCCCACCGCACCACGGTGTGCGCCGCCCGGTGCCGTTCCGCGCCGGCGCCCCGCTCGTTGGGCAGGCCGGCCCCGCCGCGACCGCGGCCCGGGGCCCGCCGGAGGCACGGGAGGCCGGGGCATGGAGGAGCAGTGGAAGGCGCCGTGGACGTACGGATGGGAGACGGCCGATCCCGCGCCGCCGCCACCGCCGCCACCCTCTCCCCCGCCCGCGGGGCGCGGCCCCCGGACGGTCGGCACGGCCGTCGCCCTCCTCGGCGGTGTAGCACTGCTCGGCGGGCTGCTGGCGACCTGCGGACCGTCCCGGCCGGGTGAGATGACCGGGGTCCTGGCCACCGCACCCGGGGCCTCCCCCGCGACCGGAGACCGCGGCGCCCTGCCGGCGCCGCCCTGGCTGTCCGCCCCCGGCACGTCCTCCGGCGGTGCCGCCGCCGACACCTCCGCGGCCTCGCCGACGGACTCCGCGAGCCCCGGCGGCAGCGGGGAGGAGGCCGAACCGGACGGCGCCCCGAGCCGCTCCGCGCCTGCCCGTACCCCGCACAGACCCCGTCCCGCCGACCGGCCGAGGACGACCCCCGCCGTGCCGGCGCCTCCCGCGATCAAGGTCTGTGCGGAGGCGGAGCGCCAGGGCCGGTGGCAGCCCGGTTCGGAACAGGCACGGATCTGCCGCAACCTCTACGGCGGCTGAACCCGCGGCCGATCCGGCAGCCCGGGCCCGGGGCGGCGTGCGACGGCAGGACCGTGGGCCGTCGGCCTCTACGAAAGAAGGGGTGCCGTCCCTTACCGTGGAGCGGCGGGCGCAGCGGGCGCCCCACCGGGCAGCGAGGAGGACGCCGTGGCCAAGCCCGTCCCGAAGCGGATGCGTGGGCTCGACCGGGCCGCGGTCACGCGGTCGGCCTGGAGCCTGTACCGGGAGACGCAGCGGCCAGGGGCGCCGGGGCTCGGCGCCCGGGTGCTGGCGACGCCGCGGCTGCTGCGGGACGCCCTCGGCGGGCGCTACCCGGGGGTGGGGCCGGGCAAGCTGGCCGCCCTCGCGGTGCTGTCGGCGGTGTACCTGCTGAGCCCGGTGGACGCGCTGCCGGACTTCATCCCGTTCGTCGGCTGGACGGACGACACGGCCGTGCTGGTGTGGTTCCTGGCCGGCCTGACCCGCGAGTCCGGCCGGTACCTGGAGTGGGCGCAGGGACGGACGGAGTCCGACTGAGCCGCCCGGGACCGGCTACAGCGCCTTGACCAGGCGCTCGAAGCGGAGGTCGGGGCGGAGCGGGATGCCGAAGCGCTCGTCGCCGTACGGGAAGGGCTGGTACTCGCCGCTGCGCCGGTAGCCGCGGCGCTCGTACCAGGCGATCAGGTCGGCGCGCTGCTCGATGACGGTCATCTCCATGCGGTCGATGCCCCACTGCTCGCGGGCGTGCCGCTCGGCGTACTCGAGCACGGTGCGGCCGAGGCCGGCGCCCTGCAGGCCGGGGCGGACGGAGAACATGCCGAAGTAGGCGGCGTCGGGGCGGCGCTCGATGTGGCAGCAGGCGAGCAGGTCGCCGCCGGACTCGGCGAGGAGCAGCACGGAGTCGGGACGGGAGATCACCTCGGCGACGCCGGCCTCGTCGGTGCGCTGCCCGTCGAGCAGGTCGGCCTCGGTGGTCCAGCCGGCCCGGCTGGCCTCGCCGCGGTAGGCGGACTCGACCAGGGCGACGACGGCGGACACGTCGGCCGGTCCGGCGGCGCGGAAGGCGGGTTCGGGCTGCACGGGCGGCTCCGGGGTGAGGGCGGCGGCTGGTCCTGCCATCGTGCCACGGCCGGATGCGGGCGCGGGAGGGGCGTCCGGCACGCGGGGTGGCGCAGGTCACATCCGTTCGTGTCACAGGGGACCGGGCTGTCCCGTCCCAGGGTGTGCAAGCACGGACCACCACGGAGGAGCACACCATGGACGCACGACTGGACTTCCTCGCCGTCCCGACCGCCGGCAAGGCCCTCAAGCACATCATGGCGGCGGGCCGGACGGTGAAGGAGTCGGCCCTGCCGGCCGCGACGCAGGAGCTGGTGGCGCTGCGGGTGAGCCAGATCAACGGCTGCGCCGTCTGCATCGACATGCACACCAAGGAGGCCGTCGCGGCAGGCGAGGATGCGGTGCGGCTGCACCTGGTGGCCGCATGGCGCGAGGCCACCGTCTTCACCGAGGCCGAGCGCGCCGCGCTGGAGTTCGCGGAGCAGGGCACCAGGATCGCGGACGGGGCCGGCGGGGTCGGCGACGAGGTGTGGGAGGCTGCCGCCGAGCACTACGACGAGGAGCAGCTGGCCGCCCTGACCCTCCTGGTCTCCTTCATGAACCTGGCCAACCGGCTGAACGCCATCACCCGGCAGCCGGCCGGGAACTACGTGGCCGGGCAGTTCCACTGACGGACGGACAGGGACGAGTACCGCACGGGGGAAGGGGAGTCGGCGTGGGCAAGGTCGAAGAGTTCGAGGAGCTGCGGCCGCTGCTGTTCTCGATCGCGTACCGGATCCTGGGCAGCGTGGGCGAGGCCGAGGACGCGGTGCAGGAGACGTGGCTGCGCTACGACGCCTCGGCGACCCTGCCCGCGTCGACCAAGGCCTACCTGTCGGCCGCGGTGACCCGGATCTCGATCGACGTGCTGCGTTCCGCCCGGGTGCGGCGGGAGGCGTACGTCGGGCCGTGGTTCCCCGAACCGCTGCTGGACGACCCCTATCAGGATCCGGCGCGGTCGGTGGAGCTGGCCGACTCGGTGTCGACGGCGGCGCTGCTCCTGCTGGAGCGGCTGAGCCCGCTGGAGCGGGCGGTGTTCGTGCTACGTGAGGTGTTCGCCTTCGGGTTCGACGAGGTCGCGGCGGCGGTGGGACGTTCGGAGGCGGCGTGCCGGCAGCTGCTGGTGAGGGCGCGGCGCCACATGCGGGAGGGGCGTCCGCGGTTCGCCGCGGACAGCCTGGAGCGGCAGGAGCTCGCGACGCGGTTCTTCGACGCGCTGGCCAACGGCGACGTGGGCGGGCTGCAGCACCTGCTGGCCGCCGACGCCCAACTGGTCTCCGACGGCGGCGGGAACGCCCCGCAGCTGGCCAGGACCGTCGTGGGCGCGGAGAACGTGGCCCGGGTCCTGGGCACGGCCTTCCCCCTGATGCTCCGGATCGGCGTGACCTTCGAGCCGCACGAGGTCAACGGCCAGCCCGGCGCGGTCTTCCGCGACCGCGACGGCCGCGTCCTGAACGTCCTGGCCCTGGATGTGCTCGACGGCCGGATCCAGGCCGTACGCGGCATGATCAACCCCGACAAGCTCCGCCACCTCGGCCCGGTCGCCGACGCCTGGGCCGTCGACCGCGAGGTGAAGCAGGCCCGCCGGCGGGAGGCCTGATCCGGCCGCGGCGCAGCCGAGGAGGGCGCCGGTGGCCACGGCATCGGCGGAACCGGGCCGGTGCCGCTGGTTCAGGCCGCGGTTCGAGGATGCGCCATTCGCGTGGAGTCGTACGCGGCCCGGTACGCCCGGCTGAAATGCGCCGCAATCACGAACCCCCGCCGCCACCTGAGGGAATTAACCCAATATCACTCGCCCGGCCCGACGCAATGACGACACGCAGCGTGAGAGAGAGCGCCGGGACCGGGGCTCACGGGGCCTGCAGCACGGCGCACCTGCCGGGGATGCAGATGGCGTGGACCCCGTTCCACCCAGGCCATAAATGCGTCAATATCCGACATGCCCCAACTGTGACCCCTTGTCACTCGAAAGCACTCAAACCATCGAGTTGAACTGATGAATCGTCATCTACTATTGTCCCCATGACAGTTGTGATCGCCGCGCCAAAGCGATCGGAACCAGTCGCCAAAATCGCGATGCGCCGCACGTCTTCCAGGATTCCGCTGCGCAAGGTCGCGAAGGGAGCTGTCGTCGCTGCACTGACGACCGCAGCCATCGCCCTCACGGCCCCGATGTCGAGCGCATCCAACGAGGCGGACTGGAAGGCGGGTTGCCGCGGCCACGAGGGCAAGTTCGACAGTTACGAGTGCACATTCAAGATCAACAAGACGCACGTCTCCCGGTAATTACCAGCGCTGCGGGAGTGGGGCCGCCGTTTCGGCGGGCCCACTCCCGCAGTTTAGGGATTTCACCTATGGCAACCACTCCCGTCGCCCGACTGGCCGGCCTCACCCAGGGGTACGGCAGCCGGCGCATCATCAAGGGTCTCGACCTGTCGATCCAGCCCGGTGTCACCGGACTGCTGGGCCCCAACGGAGCCGGCAAGACGACACTGTTCCGCACCCTTGCCACGATCGCGCCACCCCGGGACGGGGTGCTCGAGCTGTTCGGCAAACCCGTCGCCGGCGAACGGGACGTCCGCGAGGTGCGCCGCCGCATCGGCTACCTCCCGCAGGACTTCGGCTACTACCCGGCGTTCTCCGTTCACGATTTCGTCCAGTACTGCGCCTGGCTGCGCGAAGTCCCGTCCGCTCAGGCCTCGTCGGCGACCGAGGCGGCACTGTCCGCCGTCGGGTTGGCGGACCGTGCCCGGGACCGGATGAAGTCGCTGTCGGGCGGCATGCTGCGCCGGGCCGGGATCGCCGCGGCCATCGTCGGTTCACCCTCCCTGCTGCTGCTCGACGAGCCGACGGTCGGCCTCGATCCCGCGCAGCGCCTCGACTTCCGTGACCTGATCCGCTCCCTGGCCCGTGCAGGGGCGGCCGTGGTGCTCAGTACGCACCTGGTGGAGGACGTGGGCGCGGCATGCGACACCGTGCTGGTGCTGAGGGACGGCGAGGTCGTCCACCACGGCACGCCGCAGCAGTTGGCCGAACTGGCCGCTCCGACGGCTCCCGGGGACAGCCCACTGGAACGCGGCTACATGACCGTTCTGGGCGAACTCCGGCCGACCGAGGAGTCCGCATGCTGAGCGCCTACCGCATCGAGTTGCGGCGCTCGCCACTGCTGACCGCCTTCCCCGTGATGATCGCCGTGGACCTGCTGGTGCTGTTCGGGCGGTCCCGGTACTGGATCGGCGTGTGGCCCGAGGCGAGCGTGGCGGCGCAGGTCGTCACGCTGTTCCTGGGGCCTGTGCTGGGCGGGGTCTCCGCCTGGCAGGCCGGTCGTGCCTCCCGGGCGGGGATGCCCGAGGTGCTGCTCGCGGCGGCCCGGCCCGGTTGGCGGGTGGAGAGCGCGCGGCTGGCCGCGACCCTCACACTCGGGTTCCTCGCTTACGGGATCGGATGCCTGACCGCCGCGGCCGTTTCGTTCGGGGAGGCAGGGCCGGGCTTCCTGTGGCCGTCCTATCTGTTGCTGGGGGCCTCGACGCTGGTCGTGTTCGCGTCCGTGGGGCATCTGGCCGGACGCTGGTGGCCCTCTTCCGCATTCACCCCGGTGGTCTGCGCCTTGAGCTGCTTCATCAGCCTCCTTGCCCTGCCGTTCAAGTTCAACGTCCTCGCGGGACCGCCGGACACCCACCTGCGCCCGCTTCCGGTCGCACTCCGCCTGCTCTGGGCACTGGCCCTCACTGTGCTGGCGGTCACCGCGCCGCCGCGCAGGAGCCGTGCGGAGCGTGAACTGCCCCGTCAGGGCTTGTCGCGGCGCATCCGCGGTGCGGCGATCACGGCGGCAGCCTGCTCCCTCGTCGCACTCGCCGCGGTTCCGGCCGCCGGCGAACTGCGCACGGAGCGCCCGGCCTCGGGGACCACGCCGCTGTGCGACCGCGCCGAGGAGGGCGCCCCGCGCGTGTGCGTCTGGCCGGAACATCGCAAGTACCTGCCCGAGCTGGTCCTGATGGCTCAGCGCCTCGGCCGGACCACACAGCCCCGGGCCGAGGTACCCAAGGAGTTCGACGAGTTCGGCCTGCATCGGACCCAGTGGGGTGACCGGGGGTTCGACATCACCGAAGGCCACGTACGCACCGCGGCGATCGCCATGGCCCACCAGGTGTTCACCACGTCCTTCGGCCGTTGTATGCCGCCGCAGAGCGAGCGCCGCGCGTGGCAGGCCATCGACAGCATCCACCTGTGGCTCGAGTACCAGGCCATGGGCGAAGACCCGACCGCCGCCGACCAGGGACTCCACGTGGAAAGCGTCTCTGCCGCCCGGCGCGAGGCGTCCGCGGCGGCGCGACTGCCGGCCGCCGAGCAGCAGGCCTGGGTGGAACGGGAACGTGCCGAATTCCAGACCTCCTGGTGCAAGCCCTATGACCTTCACTGACCTGCTCCGCTACGCGAGGGTCCACCGGGGCGCGACCATCCTCGCCGGGACGGCCGTGGTCGCCCTGCTGTCGGCGTTCTTCGGCGGTGCCCGGATCGCGCTTCCTTCGATCGGTAGCGGGGAGCTCACCACGGGCGTGCCCTACCGGCAGGAACTCCCGCTACTGTCGGCAGTGTTCCTCACCGCCGCGCTCGACGGGCCGATGTCGGCCCACGAGGCGATGGGCGGGTCCACGATGCACCGCCTGCGCACCGCCTACTGCACGGTGCTGGCGCTGACGGTGTGTGCGTTCTCCTTCACCACCGAGGCGCTCGCAGTCGGGACAGGGGCCGGGGTGGTGTTCGTCCGCTCCGTGCTGCTCTGGCTGGGCCTGGCCCTGCTGTCCGGCAGTCTGCTGGGGCTCCAGCTCGTCTGGGCTCTGCCGCTGGCGTCCGCGCTGCTGCTCGCCTGGTACCCGACCGGCTGGTGGGACTGGACGGCCGCCCCTGCCGGAGACCTGCTCAGCTGGTCCGCCGCCGGCGTCTCTCTGGGCCTCGGCGCGGGAGCCGTCGCTGCGACTCCCTGGCGGCGGAAGTCGATGCTGCGAAGGCGGCAGCCGCCGATCCGGACGGAGGGCGGTTGACTTGTCCAGCATGAAGTCGGTGCGGCGTCATCCAGAGGATCCGTCCGGGTTGATGCTGGTTCAGGTGGCCCATATGGCTACCGCTTTCGCTGAGCGGAACAGACGGAGACAGGTACGGCCTCCAGGTGATCACGTGGTGCCGAAGCCCTGACCACCGCAAGGAAGAACCGTGCCTGCCCGCTCATCGTCGCGCATCCCGATCGGTCTGAGCCGACTCGTCACCGCGCCTCACTCGCCGGTCCGGTGCGCCGGCACCCGTACACCGAGTCTGCACTGACCACGGCGTGCCGCGTAGCTCACGCGGCGGCGGCAGACCAGCCCGTCCTCGGTCGGCCCGCTCCGTCCCGGTGTTTCGCCGTCGGTGCCGAGCCTCTGCAGGCTGGTCCCGGCGGGCGGGCGGCAGCCGGGACCACGACCGGTGTGCGTGTCGGCAGTACCCCTGATCGGGCACGGAGTCCAGGGCGACGCCGGTGATCATGCCCCCGGGACGGGCACCGGGTCGGCTGCGGCGGGGAGCCGGACCGTGCCGCCGCCCGCCAGGGACCGTTCGGCGGCGGCGAGGATCTCGACCACGCGCAGGCCGAAGGCGGCGTCGCACGGGTGCGGGGTGCCGCTGTCGGCTGCGGCGAGCAGGGCGTCGACGGCCTTGCCGAAGGCGTCCACGGGCGGGACGCCCTGCTCGGGGAGCCGGTGCACACCGGCCTCGCCGCGCAGTTCCAGGACGACGCCGGCGGCCTCCGGGGGTGCGGTCAGGCTGACCGAGACGGTGCTGGAGGCGCCGCCGGTGTGGCCGATCACCAGGTGCGCGGTGTCGGCGGGCCCGGGGGCCGCGGTGACGGTGGCGGCGTCGCCGAGCACCGGCAGCAGCAGGGAGAGCGCGTGCGGGCCGATGTCCCACAGGGCGCCCTTCTCGCGCCGCCAGGGCGAGGCGGCGTACGGGCTGTCGGTGGTGAAGACGGCTCCGAGCCAGTCGCAGCGGGCGGTGAACCAGCCGCCCCGGCCGGCCTGCTCGGCGAGCCAGCCGACCCGCTCGCCGCCGAAGCGGAGGGTGAAGAAGACCACCGAGGCGAGCCGGCCCGCGGCGACCGCGTCGGCGATCCGGCGGGCCTCCGGCACGGTGAGCGCCACCGGCTTGTCGAGCAGCAGGTGCCGGCCGGCCTCGGCGGCGCGCAGGGCCACCTCGGCCTGGGCCTGCGGGGCGAGGGCGACGGCCACCGCGTCGACGTCCGCGATCAGCTTGTCGGCGTCCTCGTAGGCGGGGACGCCGTGCTCCGCGGCGATCGCCGCCGCGGCCTCGGGGCGGCGGCCCCAGACCCCGGCGAACTCCACGCCGGGGTGGCCCGCCAGGGCGGGCGCGTGGACACCACGGGCCCAGGGGCCGGTGCCGAGCAGTCCTATCCTCATGCCGCCCCCGTTCAGGCCTGGACGCGGATCATGGTGAAGCCGTCGTAGCCCTTGGCGCCGACGGTCTGGATCGAGGTCGCGGAGACCCGCGGCTCGGCGGCGATCGCGTCGTGCAGGCGGCGGGTGCCGACAATGGCCGGGTCGGTGGAGTCGGCCTCGGCGACCTTGCCGCCGCGGACGGTGTTGTCGACGATGATCAGCGAGCCGGGCCGGGTGAGCCGCAGCGCCCAGGCGAAGTACACCGGGTTGCTCGGCTTGTCGGCGTCGATGAAGACCATGTCGAACGGGACTGCGCCCTCGTCGGCGAGCTGCTGGAGGCTCTCGGCGGCGGGGCCGACGCGGACCTCGGCGATCTCGGCGAATCCGGCGTGCTTGAGGTTGCCGCGAGCGACCTCGGCGTGCACCGGGTCGATCTCCAGGGTGACCAGGTGGCCGTCGGCGGGCAGCGCGCGAGCCATCCAGATCGCGCTGTACCCGCCGAGCGTGCCGACCTCCAGGACGCGCTTGGCGCCGAGCGTCTGGGCGAGCAGCTGGAGCTGCTTGCCCTGCGGCGCGGAGACGGCGATCCGGGGCAGCCCGGCCGCGTCGGCGGCCTGCTGGGCGGCCGCCAGCACCGGGTCGTCCCCGATCAGGGTCTCGGTGAAGTAGTCGTCGACCGCCGTCCACACCTGCTGGCTCAAGCCCGCCTCCCAGTCCGTAGTTCGCGCACCGAGCCTATAGGGCGGGTCCGGTCGGGGCACGAAAAAAGGGTGCGGGGCACTGCGCGCTTCGGAAGGTGCGGTTTCGTACCTTCCGCCTCGTGCAGTGCCCCGCACCCCGGTGCCGGGTGCGGCGGCGGCCGGTCAGTCGGCCACGGACTCCGCCGTTTCCAGCGGCTTGGCGGCGGCGTCCGGCCCCTTGCCGCCGGACTGCTCGGGGTGCTCGGCGCGGGACTTGGCGGCGCGGCGCTTCAGCAGCCAGGCCGAGCCTGCGCCGGCGAGCGCGGCCACGACGAGGCCGGCCCAGGAGAAGCCCTTCAGCCACTGCTCGGCGACCTTGCCGACCTGGTAGATCAGCAGCGTGGTGCCGCCGGCCCAGACGATGCCGCCGAGCACGTTGGCGATCAGGAACTTCCAGTACGGCATGCGCAGGGCGCCGGCGAGCGGGCCGGCGAAGATCCGCAGCAGGGCGATGAACCGGCCGAAGAAGACCGCCCACATGCCCCACTTCTGGAAGGACCGTTCGGCGCTCGCCAGGTGGTCGGGCCCGAAGTGCTTGGGGAAGCGCCGACCGAGCTTCTCGAAGAGCGGTTTGCCGCCGCGGCGGCCGATGGAGTACCCGATCGAGTCGCCGATGACGGCGCCGGCGATCGCGACGGCCGCCACCCACCAGGGGCTGACCACGCCGCGCGCGGAGAGCAGCGAGGCGGACACCAGGGCGATCTCGCCGGGCAGCGGGATACCGAGGCTCTCCAGACCGATGATCAGGCCGACGAGGGCGTACACCGAGGTCGGTGGGACGCTCTCGATCCACTGGTCGATGTGCAAGGCCGGTTACCTCCGTGGCGGGACGAGACCGCGTCTCGGCTTCGATTGCTGGGCCGCGGGCACGCCCTGGCGCCCACAGGGCAGGGTAACGGGTTGACCCGCCCTTTACCTTATACGCCGACCGGGTGACGGCGGTTCCCCGGCCGTCCGGTCGGCGCCGGGCACCCGTGCCCCGCCGGTGCGGCTCAGCCGGTGGCGCGCCCCTCGCGGGCGGAGAAGCGCAGGGCGACCACGGACGGCCGGAGCGCCCCGAGCAGCGGGAGGCGGGCGACGACGGGCAGCAGGGCACCGACCGCACCGCGGCCGGCGGCCGGCAGTACGTCGCGGATCTCGGCGACGGCGGGGTGGGCGGTGGCGAGCTTGCCCTGCTCGTCGGCGTCCATGCCCCAGGGCATCGGCGGGGCGGTGTAGCCGTGGGCGTGCAGCTTGCCCCGAACGGCGAGGCGGCTGAACCAGCGCGGCACGGCGTCGAAGACGAAGGTGCCGTCGGGGAAGTGCTCGGCGCAGCGGGCGATCAGGTCGCGGACCTCGGTCGGCCGCAGGTACATCAGCAGGCCCTGGGCGGTGATCAGGACGCCGTGCGAGGGGTCGACCTCGTCCATCCAGGCCGGGTCGGTGGCGGAGCAGGCGATCAGGCGCTGGCGGGAGTCGGCGGGCAGCAGCCGTTCGCGCAGGGCGACGGCCTCGGGCAGGTCGATGGAGAGCCACTGGGCGCGGCCGTTGTCGACCCGCCAGTACTGGGTCTCCAGGCCTTCGCCGAGGCAGACCACGGTGCCGCGCGGGCAGCGGACGAGGAAGTCGGAGACCTCCCGGTCGAAGCAGCGGACCCGCAGGGCCTGGATCTGGCCGACGATCCCGCCGTCGGGGCCGAACCGCTCGGCGAACGGGTAGTCGATCCGCTCGACGAGCTCCACGGCCTTGGGGTCGGGCAGCACGGTGTCCCACCGGCGGGCCTCGACGGCCCGGTGGTAGAGCGTCCACAGGGCGGTCTCGGGCACGTCGCCGAGGTCGGCGCCGATCTTCTGCGGCTGCTGGGCGGTCATCGCCGTGCTCCCTCCGGTGGCCCGGCGGCCGTCGCCGGGTCCGGCTTGGCATTCTGCCCCGGCGGGGCGCTCAGCCGACGCTGAACGCGCCGTCCGGTGGCGGCGGGGAGTCGACGGCCTCGGTGTCGCGGACGGGCGCCGTGCCGCCGATCAGGTCGTCGAGCGCGGCGTCGTCGGTGAGCCGGGCGGGGAAGGGGTCGCCGGCCAGCCGCCGGGCGAGTCCGTCGGCGGGCAGCGGGGCGTGCGAGCCGATCAGCAGGACGTTGCCGTAGCGGCGGCCGCGGAGCACGGCGGGTTCGGCGACCAGGCAGGTGTGCGGGAAGACCGCGCGGACGGTGGCGGCCTGGGCGGCGGCGAAGGCGAGCGGCGGGCCGTCGGCGAGGTTGGCGGCGTAGCAGCCGCCGGGGCGCAGCGCGGCGGCCGCGAGGGCGACGAATTCGACGGAGGTGAGGTGGGCGGGGGTGCGGGAGCCGTGGAAGACGTCGGCGACGACGAGATCGGCACTGCCGGTCGGGGCGGCGGCGAGGGCGGTACGGGCGTCGCCGACGGTCACCTCGATGCCGTCGGGCCAGGGCAGGTGGTCGGCGACCAGCTGCACCAGCGGGCCGTCGGCCTCGACGACGTGCTGCCGGGAGCCGGGCCGGGTGGCCGCCAGGTAGCGGGGCAGCGTGAGGGCGCCGCCGCCGAGGTGCAGGGCGTCCAGCGGCTGCCCGGCGGGGGCGAGCGCGTCGATGAGGTGGCCGAACCGCCGGATGTACTCGAACTCCAGGTGGGTGGGGTCGGCGAGGTCGACGTACGACTGCGGGGTGCCGTCGAGGGTGAGCAGCCAGGCCCGCGGCCGGTCGAGGTCGGGCAGGAGTTTGGCGGTGCCGAGGGCGACCGTCCGCTGCACCGGCAGCGGCTCGTCGGCCGGGGCCCCGCCGGCGGGGGTGCCGCCGGCGGGACGGTCGTGCGGGGTGCTGCCGGTCATGCGGAGCCGACCGGCACGCCGGGCAGGTAGGCGGCGAGCCAGCGGTCGAGCTCGGCGAAGACCTGGCCGCGGGCCTGTTCGCCGGAGAGCACCAGGTCGTGCACGCCGCCCTCGATGCGGACGACGGTGACGTGGCCGCCGAGGCGCGGGGCGAGGGCGGCGATGTCGTCGGCCCGCAGCACGGCGTCGGTGCGGTGCAGGGCGTCGTCCCAGCGGTTGGTGACGGTGGAGGCGGTGGAGGCCATCAGCAGGACGGGGCAGTCGATCGCCAGGCCGCGGCGGACGGCGCGGTGGCCGCGCTGGATGGCGGCGAGCCAGCCGGCGTACAGCGGGAAGCCCTCGGCGGGCTTGAGCGAGAGGTCGAACTCCCAGCTGCCCTTGTGGTCGCGGTGCAGGCTGTGCACGTAGTGCGGGTTGAGCGGGGCGGGCAGCTTGCGCAGCGCGGCGACCCGGCCGAGGGCTTCGAGGGCGGGGGCGCCGAGGGTGCGGACGGCGGCCGCGGCGGGCATGGAGAGGAACGGGCTGTTGAGGAACAGGCCGTCGACCAGCCCGCGGCCGGCCCGCCGGTCCGCCCAGAGGGCGGTGACCAGGCCGCCGGTGGAGTGCCCGTTGACGAGCAGCTCGGTGTGCCCGTCGACCTCGCGGACGATCCGCACGGCCTCGTCGAGCTCCTCGTCGTAGGCGGAGAGGTCGCGGACGAAGTTCGGCGACTGGTGGGGGCGCAGCGAGCGCCCGTACTTGCGCAGGTCGAGGGCGTAGAAGGACCAGCCGGCCGCGGTGTAGTGGTCGGCGAGGTGGGTCTGGAAGAAGTAGTCGACGTAGCCGTGCACGTAGAGCACCGCGCGCTGCGAGCCGGGCACCAGTCGGCGGACGAGGGTGGCGCTGACGGCGCCCTCCTCGTCGGCGGCGAGCGGCAGCTCGACGGCCTCGTAGGGCTCGCCCAGGATGTCTGTCCGGAAGTCCATGCCGCTGTCCCTGTCCCCTCGTCGTCCGTCTCCCGGCCCGACCATACCGCCCGGTAGCCCCGGCCGGGCGGGAGGGCCGCCCGAAGGGTGTCCGGACGTGCCCTGATCAGGGTGTACACCGAGCAGCCGGATGCCGCACGGAGGGCCCACGAGGGGTTGGACGGGCTTTGGTGCGGGCGGCGCCGGTTCGCTAGCCTCCCTGGGCATGCCGATCTTTGGACGACGCCGAAGTACCGCACCGCGCCTGGCTCCTGAGCTCGACGACGCCGACCTCGGGCGGGTCCGCCGGCAGCTCGCCGGGCCGCAGCTGGGCGGCCAGCTGGACCTGTCGGCGGGCCTGGTGGAGCAGGTGCTGCGGGACGCCGGGACGGACTGGGACCGGCGCACCCACCGGCTGGGGGTGCTCGCCCAGGTGGCCGGCCCGGCGCTGGCCAGGGTGTGGCGGCGGCAGCGGCCCCAGGAGCCGGACGCCCTGGTGCTGCACGCCTGGGTGGACGTGGCGCAGGCCCGCCTCGCGGGCGCGCTGGAGGACCCGCAGGGCACGGTGGATCGCTGCCGGCGGGCGGCCGAGCTGCGGCCGGAGGACCCGACGCCGTGGGTGGCGCTGCTGGCGGTGCACCGGATGCTGCGCCGCCCGGAGCAGGAGATGTACCCGCTGTGCCGGGAGATCGGCGCCCGGGACGCCTGGAACCGCACCGCGCACCTGGAGATGCTGCGCTACCTGTCGCCGGAGGAGTGCGGTTCGCACGGGCAGGTGCTGGACTTCGTGGCGGCCGTCCGGGACGCGGCGCCGCCGGGCTCCCCGGTGGCGGGCCTGGAACTGGCGATGCTGACGGACCGTTACCGCTCGGCGCTGGCCGCGGGCGGGGTGACGGCGCTGGGCGCCCGCCGGCGGTGGAGCCTGCCGGACGCGGAGGCGGCGCTGGCGCGGGCGCTGGCCGACTGGCCGGCGCCGGGCTTCCTGCGGCACGCGGCGGCGCTGGCGGACCTGAACGTCCTGGCGTACTCGCTGGGGCAGGCCGGCCGGGTGGGCGAGGCGGCCGGGGTGTTCCGGGCGCTGGACGGGGTGGTGACCATCTGGCCGTGGGGGCTGGACGGCGACGCGGTGCAGCAGTTCGCGTTCTGGCAGGACCAGGCGCTGGTGGACTGAGCCGCGGAGGGGCTCGGGGTCAGGGCTGCGCGTCCTGCTCCGGCCCTCCCTGCTCCGGGCCTTCGCCCCGGGCGGCTGCAGCGGGCGTCCGCAGTACGGAGACCACGCCGAGCCCGGCCGCGCAGAGCGGTACGGCCAGCAGGGCGCCCATGATCCCGGCGACGCCGGCCCCGGCCACCACCGCGATCATGATGGTGGCCGGGTGCAGCTCGACGGTGCGGCTCTGGATGAACGGCTGCAGCACGTTGCCCTCGATCGCCTGGACGGCGAGCACCACGCCGAGCACCCACAGGGCCTTGGACAGACCTCCGTCGGCGAGCGCCACCAGGACGGCCACCGTCCCGGAGAGGAAGGCGCCGACGAAGGGGATGTAGGCGCCCATGAAGACGAGGGCGCCCAGCCCCGCGGCCCCCGGGATGCCGAGGATCACCAGGCCGACGGTGATGAACACCGCGTCGATGAGGGCGATCAGGGTGGTGCCGCGCATGAAGCCGGCCATCGCCGCGAAGGCCTGCCGGCCGCAGGCGATCACGGTCTCGGCGGTGCGCGGCGGCAGCCAGGACCGGACGGCGCCGGGAGTGCGGTGCCCGTCCCGCAGGAAGAAGAAGACCAGCGCGAGGGTCAGCACGGCGCCGGTGAGCAGCTGGGTGGCCAGTCCGAGGCCGGAGAGCACGCCGTTGGCCAGCGAGTTGACCATGGAGCTGCCGGAGCCGGAGCTCTGCTCGAGGGCGTACTGGATCTTGGTGCCGATCGGGCCGAGCCAGTCGGCGATCCGGTGGCCGGCCTCGGTGAGGGCGGCGGCGATGTCGGGTGCGCTGTGCACCAGGGAGTTGACCAGCAGGGAGAGGACGCCGCAGACGGCGAGCACCAGGACGGTGCAGGTGAGGCCGGCGGCTGCCCCGCGGCCCATCCCCCGGCGGACCAGCCAGGGCATGACGGGTTCGAGCAGGGAGGTGCCGAGCAGGGCGACGATCACCGGGATGGTGGCCGTCTTCAGGGCGACGGCGGCCCACACCAGCAGGGCGGCCACGGCGACGACCAGGAGGACCGCGGCGGACCAGGCCGCAGCGAGCCGCACCACGGGCGGCAGGGCGGGCGCGGGCCGGTCGTCCTCCTGGGGCTCGGCAGGCATCGCACCTCCGGGTCGACGGTCCGTCCGGTTCGTCCCATATCAGCACACATGGCCCGCCGAGGGGCGCGGGAACTCTGCGCAATTCGAATGCGGGTATCACTACGGAACCGGCCAAGCCGTGATCCGTACGGTGGCCCGCATTCGAATTGCGCAGAGTTCCCGCGCCCCTGGGTGGTTACCCGTGCGCTTCGGCCGACAGCACGACCCGGCCGGTGTCGTGGCCGGCGAAGGCCAGGACGCGGGCGCCCTCGGCCTCGGCGTCCTGGCGTGCGGCGCGGGGCAGCGGCGCGAACGGACGGACCGTCAGCACGCCCTCCTCCGTCTTCCAGCTGCCCGCCACCAGGCCGTCCACCAGGAGGGTTCCGAGCACGATCCCGTTGACCGTCATCACCCGGCTGCGGTACTCCTCCGGCAGCACCCGGGTGCGGTCGGCGTGCGAGAGCAGCAGGTTGTCGAACGGGGCGAGCAGCCGTACCGGCGCGGGCACCGACTCCTCGGGGCGCGGTGCGTCCGGCAGGTCGTACAGGGTACGGCCGTACTCGTCGCGGAGCTTGACCAGGCGGTCGCCGAGCCGGGTCAGCACGGGGCCGAGCCGGGTGAGGCCGGACCACTTCTGCACGTCCGCCGCGGTCGCCGGGCCGAACGCGGCGAGGTAGCGCAGCACCAGGCCGTCCAGGTCGGGTGCCGCCTCCAGCGGACGGCCCAGCCAGTGCTCGGCGGTGGTGTGTGCGGCCGGGCCGCCGCGGCCCCACAGGCCGCGCGGCGGCACCTGGACGAGCGGCAGTGCGCAGCGGGCGGCCTGGGCGAGTGCGGCGGGCTCGCTGGCCGGGTAGGCCGGGGCGAGCAGCGGGCCGAGCTGCTGGAAGGTGCGCGGTTCGGCCTCGACCAGTGGCCTGGCCCGGGCGCCCAGCGCGGCGAGGTCGCCGGCCCGGTCGGTGAGGTCGAGGTCGGGCAGCCGGGCCGCGTAGGTGGTGCGCAGCTGGCGGTCGAGGAGGGGCTGGAGCAGCGGACGGAGCGTCAGGCAGTCCTCGGCGGTGACCAGGTGGATGGTGCCGCGCTGCAGCGCGATCCGGACGGCCTCGCGGCGTTCCAGCAGGCCGGTGAGCTGTTCGGGGCGGAAGTCCTCGATCCGGCCGAGCAGCCCGAGGTAGGGGGGTTCGGGGGCGGCCTGGGCCTGCAGGCCGACCAGGTGGCGGACCATCGCGGCGGCGTCGAGGGTGCTGCGCTCCAGCAGGTGCTGACGGGCCAGCAGGGCGCGGCCGAGGGCCCGGGCGGTCAGCGGGGCGGTCATGCGTCGAGCACCCGGCGCAGCAGGTCGATGCGGTTGCTGGTGAGGGAGTCGACGCCGGCGTCCAGCATCCGGCGCATGGTGCGGCGGAGGTCGACCGTCCAGGTGGAGACCAGGAGTCCGGCGTCGTGGGCGGCACCGACGAGACGGGGCTCGACCATGCCGAACGGCGGGTTGAACCAGTGCGGCCGCAGGTCGTCGAGGAGCGGCCGGCCGGGCAGCCGGGGCTGGCGCCAGGTCAGGGCGAGTTCGGCGTCCGGGTCGAGGGCGCGGACGGCGAGCATGGCGGAGGCGGGCCCGCACCAGGCCACGCGGTGTTCGGCGCCGAGGTCGGCGACGGCGCGGTGGGCGGCGGCGGCCGGGCCGGGCTCGTCCAGGTCGATCATCAGCCGGGTGTGCGGCGATTCGGCGACGGCCTTGAGCGCCTCGGTGAGGGTGGGCACGCGCGGGCCGCCGGGCTCGCCGACCTCGGCGAGGTCGTCGAGGGTGAGCCGGTGCAGCGGACGGGGGTCGCCCCAGAGCCGTTCCAGGGTCGGGTCGTGCAGCAGGACGGGCACACCGTCGCGGGTCAGCCGCACGTCCACCTCGACGGCGTCGGCGCCGGCCGCGACGGCGGACTCGACGGAGCGCAGTGTGTTCTCGCGGTGGCGGTAGGGGTCGCCGCGGTGGGCGACGGCGAGCACGGGCGGGCGGCTCATGGGGGCGGGGCGTCCTTCCTCGGCTTCCTCGGGCGGGGGCGGGTCGGCTCGGCGGGCCTTTGCGGGCGGGGCGGGTCAGCGGCGTTCGACGACCACGTTGGTGGACTTGATGACGGCCGTGGCGGGCGCGCCGGGCACCAGGGCGAGCTCCTCGGCGGACTCCCGGCTGATCAGCGAGACCACCCGGAACGGGCCGGCCTGGATCTCCACCTGGGCGGCGACGTCGCCGAGCACCACGTCGGTGACGATGCCGGGGAAGCGGTTGCGGGCGGAGGAGGGGCGCCCCTCGGCCTCGGCGTTCTCGGGCTTGGCGAGTTCGCGGGCGAAGGCGGCGAGCCGGTCGCCGGGGATGATCCGGTGGCCGTGGTCGTCCCTGGTGGCGGCGAGCCGGCCGGCGTCGACCCAGCGCCGCATGGTGTCGGCGCTGACGCCGAGCATCGCGGCGGCCTCGCCGATGCGGTACGGGTGGACCGGCCGGTCGGGCTGGGCCATGGGGCTCTCCTGGCGTGTGGTTCGGGCGGGGCGCCGGCGCGGGTGCGGGGTGTGCGTGCGGGTGCACCGGAGTGTCCGCGGCCATCCTGCCCTACCCGCTGTGCGGCGGGCCAAGCGGAGGCGCACGTCCGGATGTCAGCCGCCGCCGAAGAGGTCGCGCCGCGCGGCGTCGCCCGCGGTGAGCACGGCCCCGGCGAGGACGGCGCCGCCGCCCGCGGTGCCGGCCCGGACCTCGGTCTGCAGCGGGACCAGCCTCGCGATCTCCCGCTCGACCCGGCTCGCCAGCCGCGACCCGCCGGCCAGGCCGATCTCGCCGCCGAGCACCACGCAGCCGGGGTCGATCACCGCGCAGACGGAGGCGGCGCCGAGCGCGATCCGCCGGGCGTACTCGTCGAGGAAGGCGTCGGCCGCCGTCCCCTCGGCGGCGGCCACCGCACGGAGCACCTCGGCGCCGGGCGGGACGCTCGCCGGGACGGCGGACGCCTCGGGGACGGGCAGGCCGTGCGCGGCGGCGAGCTCGCAGACGGCGGCGGAGGAGACCAGGGTGTGGAAGCCGCCGGAGCCGCAGCCCCCGCTGCCGTCCGGAAGGCCGGAGCCGTGCACCGGCAGGTAGCCGATCTCGCCGGTGCCGCCGGTGGCGCCGCGGCGCAGCCGTCCGTCGAGGACGACGGAGGCGCCGACGCCGTGGCTGAGCCAGATCAGCACGAAGGTGTCGCGGTCGCGGGCGGCGCCGATGCGGTGTTCGGCGATCCCGGCGAGGTTGACCTCGTTGTCGATGAGGACGTCGGTGTGCGGGTCCCCGCGCAGGGCGGTGATGAGGTCGGTGTGCATGCGGGAGAGCGCGCCGGAGTTGCGGTGCTCGCCGGTGGCGGGGTCGAACAGGCCGGGGGCGCCGATGGCGACGGTGTGCAGGCGCTCGGCGCCGGCCTCGCGGACGGCCCCTTCCAGGGCCAGGACCGTCCGGTCGGCGAGGCTGCCGGGGCCCTCGTTGGGGACCTGGGCGGTGGAGCGGGTACGGCCGGTGAGGTCGGCCACCACCAGGTCGACGCCGGTGGTGCGGACGTCGACGCCGGCCAGGAAGGCGCGGTCGGCGACCAGGGCGTAGAGGCGGGCGTTCGGCCCGCGACGCTGCTCGCCGCTCTCGCCGACGACGGCGACCAGGCCGGCGCGCTGCAGGCGTTCGAGCAGGTCGGCGACGGTCGGGCGGGACAGCCCGGTGAGGCCGCGCAGCTCGGTGGCGGTCAGCGGGCCGCCCTCCAGGAGGAGGTCGAGCGCCAGCCGGTCGTTGATGGCCCGAGCGGTGCTGGGCGTCGCCGTGCGCGCGGTGGTCATGGAAGCGCATCCTTCCAGAGGTTTTTATCAGGGTCCCTTCCTGATAGTTTATCGGGCGCATGCTGGACCGAACCGGGAAGGACGATCGCATGGCAACGGTTGAGCACGGCGTACGGCGCGCCAGGGTGGGCATCGCCTTGGTCTTCGCCGTGCACGGGGCGGTGACCGGCACCTTCGCCACCCGCATCCCCTGGATCCAGGACCACCTCCACCTCGGCCCCGGCGAACTCGGCCTCGCCCTGATCGCCCCCGCCGTCGGCTCCTTCCTCGCCATGCCGCTCGCCGGACGGATCGTGCACCGTTACGGCGAGCGCGCCGCCGTCCGCGGCCTGCTGATGGCCTGGACGCTCGCCCTCGCACTGCCCGCCCTCGCCCCCGACCTGGCCGTGCTGTGGCTCGCCCTGTTCGTGTACGGCGCCAGCGCCGGCATGTCCGACGTGGCGATGAACGCCCAGGGCGTCGCCGTCGAGGAACGTCTCGGCCGCTCGGTGATGTCCGGCCTGCACGGCATGTGGTGCGTCGGCGGCCTGGTCGCCTCGGGCTTCGGCGTGCTCGCCGCCCACCGCGGCGTCGACGCCCGGGTGCAGTTCGCCGTCGCCGCCGCCGTCCTCACCACCCTCGCGGTGATCGTCTGCCGGCCGCTGCTGGACGTCCGGCCCGAGCCGGAGCAGGAGGCGCCGCCGCGGTTCGCACTGCCGCCGCGCTCGGCCCTGGTGATCGGCCTGGTCGGCTTCTGCGCGGTCTTCGCCGAGGGCGCCAGCATGGACTGGGGCGGCGTCTACCTGCGGGACGTCACCGGCGCCTCGGCCGGCACCGCGGCCGCCTGCTACTCCGCCTTCGCCGCCACCATGGCCGCCGCCCGGCTGGCCGGCGACACCGTGGTGGAGCGGGTCGGGCCGGTCCGCACCGTCCGGATCGGCGGCGCCGTCGCCACCCTCGGCGGCCTGCTAGTGGTGTTCGGCCGCACCGCCTGGCTCGCCATCCCCGGCTTCGCCCTGATCGGCATCGGCATCGCCGTCGTCGTCCCGCTCGCCTTCGCCGCGGCCGGCAAGTCCGGCGGCAACGCCAGCCAGGCCATCGCCGGCGTCGCCACCGTCACCTACACCTCCGGCCTGATCGCCCCGGCGATCGTCGGCGGCATCGCCCAGGCCACCTCGCTCACCGTCTCCTTCGGCGTGGTCACCCTGCTGGCCTCCGCCCTGATCCCCGGCGCCGGCGCCCTGCGCCGCAGGACCACCGCGGACCGCACCCCGCAGCCCGTCCCCGCCCGCGTCGACTGACCGGGGCGGACGACGGCGGTCGACCCAGGGGCGCGAGGAACTGCGCAATCCGGGGGTGGGTGTCACGACGGCACGGGCCGAGCCCCGATCCGCACGACAACCCGCATCCGAGGTGCGCAGTCCCCGCGCCCCTCATGGGTCGCCCCTGCGCCTTGCAGTGCCGCACCGGCGAATTGGCATGCACGTGGAGAATCCGGCGTGCCATGCTGCCGGGCATGCCGATCCGATACCCCGAGCCCCTGCTCCCCGGCGACCGCGTCGCCGTGACCTCCCCCTCCAGCGGCGTCGACAAGGACCTGCGCGCCAGGCTGGACGTGGCCGTCGAGACCGTCGAGGCGCGCGGCTACGAGGTCGTCGTCGGCCGCTGCATGGACGGCTCCGGGCACGTCAGCGCCCCGGCCGCGGAGCGGGCCGCCGAGCTGACGGAGCTGCTGACCGACCCCGCCGTCAAGGCCGTGGTGCCGCCGTGGGGCGGCGAGACCGCCGTCGACCTGCTGCCGCTGCTCGACTGGGACCGCATCCGCGCGGCCGAGCCGACCTGGCTGGTCGGCTTCTCCGACATGTCGACGATCCTCACCCCGCTCACCCTGCTGACCGGCGTCGCCACCCTGCACGGCAACAACCTGATGGACACGCCCTACCTGGTCCCCGACGGCCTCCACTCCTGGCTGGACCTGGTCGCGATGCCCGGGGGAAGCAGCTTCGCCCAGACCCCGCCCGGCCGGTACCGGGCCGACGGCTGGGTCGACTACCGCACCCACCCGGACGTCCGCGAGCTCGTCCTGGACGCCGCCGGCAGCTGGACCAGGCTGGACGGCGAGGGCGACGTGGACGTCAGCGGCCGGCTGATCGGCGGCTGCATCGAGACCCTGTGCAACGTGGCCGGCACGCCCTACGCCGACGTCCCGGCGTTCGCCCGCGCCCACGCCCCCGAGGGCCTGCTCGTGTACGTGGAGGCCTCCGGCGACGACGCCTACACGATCTGCCGCAACCTGCACGGCATGCGGCTGGCCGGCTTCTTCGACTCCGCCAACGCCGTCCTCGTCGGCCGCACCTCGGCCCCCGACAGCCGCACCCTGACCCAGCACGAGGCCGTCCTGGACGCCCTCGGCCCCCTCGGCATCCCCATCGTCGCCGACGTCGAATGCGGCCACGTCCCGCCCTACCTGCCCCTGGTCAACGGAGCCCTCGCCCGGCTCGTCCACACCCCGACCCACCACGAGCTGGTGCAGACCCTGGCCTGACCCGGGCCGGGGCCCCCTCACACCGTCACGGGCAGTGCGGCCAGGCTGCGGCTGCGCAGCGAACGCCGCAGCGTCCAGGGCCTTCGGTGAAGAAGCGGGCAGCCATCGCAGCATGATCGCAGAGCCGGCGCTCACTCCGTCTCCACCTCCCGTGCTGCGGCGTGCGAGCGCAGGGCGGCGACGAGGGCGGGGTCCGTCAGGCGGGGCAGGTGAGGGCGGGCGGCGGCGAGCAGGTCGCGGGCGGTGCGGGTGGGGGTGCTGTCGGTGAGGAGGGCGAGGCACTCGCGGACGGTGCGGTCGGCGGAGGCGGGGTGATCGAGGTCGGCGCGCAGCAGGGCGGTCTGCAGGGCGTCCAGAGTGCCGCGTGCGCGGGCCTCGTCCAGCAGCCACAGGTAGGCGTCGGCCAGGGCGTCGGCGTCCTGGGGCCGGTCATGCCGCCGCGTGCGGAGGGCGGCGAGCATCCGGCGCCACCACAGTTCTTCGGCGGGCAGTTCGGGCGGCCGGTTCGCCAGCCACCGTCGGCGTCCGTCGGGCGGGGCGGCGGCGAGGTGGTCGGCGGCCTGCTTGAAGGCCTTCACCCGCTCGTGGGCGCCGCGCCGGAGCAGGTGCTCCGGGGTGACGGGCCCGCCGATCCGGTGCACGGTGCCGATCTCCTCGGGTTCGACGCCGTAGCCGCCCCCGATCACCAGCACGGACACGCTCGTGCTCGGCTGCCAGTACTCGCGGCAGCCGGGTGAGGCCGCGGGCAGCTCCACCAGGGGCAGGCCGCGGCGCCCGGCCTCCGCGGCCAGCTCCTCGAACGGCAGCAGCCCGGTGAGCGGTCCGTACCGCTCGACCAGGGCCGGCTCGGTCACGGCCCACTCCGTGTTCGCCCGGTGCAGTTGCAGGCTGTACGCCCAACCGAGCCACGGCCCGGCCGGTCGGTCGCGCTGCCAGCAGAATTCCGCGAGGCCGTGGTCGCGGAACAGCTGCCCGGGCATGGCCGTCTCGCCGTCCGTCCGGCCGAGCGCGGCTTCCACCTGCGCGGGGCTCGACACGTGGTCGAGGCCGAGCACCGTCCCGGTCTCCAGGACGTCCGCGGCCGACTCCAGCAGGCCCATCGCCGCCTCCTCCCCCGTGTGATCACCGGCGATTCCACCGGAGGAGGGCCCGCGCCGGCCACCCGATTTCCGCCTGCGGCACCGCATCGGGCATGCTCGCCGCCATGGACCTCCCCGTGGCCGTGCCCGCGCACCGCAATCCGGTCGGTGCCCATGTGCCCGTCGCGGGCCGCGGGCTGGCCGGGACCGGCCTCGCCTATGCGGCCAGGGTCGGTGCCGAGGCCGTCCAGGTGTTCGTCGCCAACCCGCGCGGCTGGGCGACCCCGCCCGGCAATCCGCAGCAGGACGAGATCTTCCGCACGGCCTGCGCGGAGGCCGGCATCCCGGCGTACGTGCACGCCCCCTATCTGATCAACTTCGGTTCGGAGTCGGCCGACACCCGGGAGCGCTCGGCCGCCTCGCTGCGGCACTCGCTGCACCGGGCGCGGGCGATCGGCGCGCTGGGTGTGGTGGTGCACACCGGCTCGGCGCTCTGCGGGACGCGGGCGCAGGCGCTGGCGCACGTCCGGGCGGGCGTCATGCCGCTGCTCGACGAGCTGGACGCGATGGGCCACCACGCGCCGTGGCTGCTGCTGGAGCCGACCGCCGGCCAGGGCAGCTCGCTCTGCGGGCGGATGGGTGATCTCGCCGACTACGCCGACGTCCTCGACCGCCACCCGCTGCTCGGCGTCTGCCTGGACACCTGCCACGCCTTCGCCGCCGGGCACGACCTCGCCGCCCCCGGCGGCGCCGCCGCCATGATGGCGGAGCTCACCGCGGCGGTCGGCCCCGGCCGGCTGCAGCTCATCCATGCCAACGACTCCGAGGACGTGGTCGGCGCCCGCAAGGACCGGCACGCCAACATCGGCGCCGGCCACATCGGCGCAGCGGCTTTCGCGGAACTCCTCGCCCACCCGGACACCGCCGGCGTGCCGCTGATCATCGAGACGCCCGACGGCCGGCACGACCCGGACCGCGTCGAGGGCGCCCGGCACGCCCGGGACATCGCCCTGCTCAAGGAGCTGCGCGTGCCGGTCGGAGTCCCGGCGTGAGCGCCGCCGGCTCCGCCCGGCTGCGGCTCGTGCTGCTGGTGGTCCTGCTCGCCGCGGCCGCGGGCTCGCTGCTGCTGTGGAGCCCGGCCGCCGCGCTCGGCGGGGGCAGCGGGCCGTGGCGGCTGCCGGTCGCCCTCGCGGTGTACGCGCTGGGCACGCTCGCCTTCGTGCCCAAACCCGCCCTCAATGCCGCGGCCGGCCTGCTGCTCGGTGTGGCGCAGGGCCTGCCGCTGGCGGTCGCCGGGACGACGCTGGGCGCCGCCGGGGCGTTCCTGCTCGGCCGCACCCTCGCCCGCGACGCGCTGCGCCCGCTGGTGAAGGGGCGGGCCGCCACCGCGCTGGACCGCCGCCTCACCGAGCGGGGCTTCCGCAGCGTGCTGCTGCTGCGGCTGATCCCGGGGGTGCCGTTCCAGGCCGCCAACTACGCCTGTGCGCTGTCCGGCGTGCGGGCCGTCCCGTTCCTCGCCGCCACCGCGATCGGCGTGCTGCCGGGGACGGCCGCGTACGTGGTCGCCGGGGCCAGCGCAGGCTCGCCCACCTCGCCGGCCTTCCTGCTGTCGACCGGCGTGATCGTGCTGCTGGCCGCCGGCAGTCTGCTCTCGCTGCGGCGCACCCGCAGGGCCGCCGCAGCGGCCTGACCGGCGGCGGCCGGGCGACCACCCGTGGGCGTGAACACGCCCGATAATCGGTGGCGGGCGTTCCCGACGCTGCATCAGGATGTGCGGCATGACGACGACCGAACGCATCGATCCGCCCCTCGCCGCCGACGAGACCGCCATGCTCCACGCCTGGCTGGACTTCCATCGCGCCACGCTGCTGCTCAAGACCGAGGGCCTGAGCCACGAGCAACTGCGCGAGCGGTCGGTGCCGCCGTCCTCGCTCAGCCTGCTCGGCCTGGTGCGGCACATGGCCGAGGTGGAGCGGCACTGGTTCCTCGCCATCCTGCAGGGCCAGGAGTTCGAGGAGGGCCTCTACTGGTCGAAGGAGGACGAGGACGGCGACTTCAACCAGGTCGACGCCGCGGACGTGGAGGCCGACTTCGCCACCTTCCGCACCCAGGTCGAGCTGGCCCGCGCGGCGGCCGCCGGCCTGCCGCCGGAGACGGTGGGCAAGCGCCTGCGCCGCGGCGAGGAGGTCACGCTGCGCTGGATCCTCCTCCACATGATCGAGGAGTACGCGCGGCACAACGGACACGCCGATCTGATCCGGGAGCGGATCGACGGCGCCACGGGGGACTGACGCCGTTACGGCATCGTTGACGGATCGTCAACTTGCCGACGCACCTCCCCCATATGGTCTACGCGCGGAACCGTCCGACCGCCCGGCGCGTCGCACCGAGTGTCGGGATCACCCGACCAGAGGGCGCGCCACGACCCGGACGGCGGTCACGTGCGGGCACCGAACCGGTGATCAGTGCGATACTCGGACAGTTCCAACAAGTGGATGACGTGTCAAAAAGACACGCCCACCCGGGGGACGCGTTCGGGACGGGAGAGGGAGGCGCGGCAATGGGAGCACTTCGCGACGAGCACCACAACGGGTGGCTGATGCCCTCCGGCAGCTACCCCGCTGCGGTCTACGACGACGGATGGGACACCGAGGACACCCTGCCCTCCGTGCCGGCGCCCGCGGCGAAGATCGTCTCGCTGAAGCCGACCGGCTTCGAGGCGGCCCGCACCGTCGGCGAGCACCTGCGCACCGGCACGCCCGTCGTCATGGACCTCAGCGAGATGGACGACCCCGAGGCCAAGCGCATGGTCGACTTCGCCTCCGGCCTGGTCTTCGGCACCCGCGGCGGCATCGAGCGGATCGCCCGCCGGGTCTTCCTGCTCACCCCGGCCGACGTCGAGGTGACGGTGATCGACCGCCCGCTCGACGACAGCGGCTTCTACAACCAGAGCTGACCCACCCCTTCCCCGACCGGGGGCGGCCTCGCCGTCCCCGGTTTCGTGCTGCCCGGAACCGGATCCCCACTCTCCGCGGCGCGTCTCATCCAAGATGATCAGTATTCTTTTGAGACATCAATGTCTCAGGTGGTCTACACTCGGCTCATGGCTACCGACCGCGACTCCGTCCTCGAGGCAGCCGTCGGCGTGCTCTCGCGCCGCCCCACGGCCCACCTCGACGAGATCGCCCGCGCCGCCGGGATCAGCCGCGCCACGCTGCACCGGATCTTCCCGGGCCGCGAGGCGCTGATCCGCGAGGTCGGCATGCTGAGCCTGCGCAAGTTCTCCGAGGCCTGCGACACCGCACGGATCGAGGAGGGCCCGGCCGACACCGCGCTGCGCCGCCTGGTCGACGCGGTCGTCCCGGACGCCGCCCTGTGCGCCTTCCTCGCCGGCGAGAACCAGCTCTACGACGACCCCGAGATCAACGACCTCTGGGAGACCCACGACGCCCGCGTCCGCGCGCTCTTCCTCCGCGGCCAGCAGCAGGGCGTCTTCCGGATCGAACTCTCGGCCGGCTGGCTCAGCGAAGCCTTCTTCGACCTCGTCGCCGGCGTCGGCTGGGCCGTCCAGGACGGACGGCTCGCCCCCCGCGACGGCGCGTACTCGCTCACCGAGCTCTTCCTCGGCGGAGCCCTCAGGAGATCGGAACCCTCATGACCGGCACCCACGTCCAGGCCCGTGCACAGCACCGCTGGGCCGGCCTGGGCGTCCTCGTCCTCGCCGTCACCCTGGTCGCCCTCGACGCGACCGTGCTCTCCCTCGCCATCCCGTCCATCAGCGGGACGCTCCGCCCGAGCAGCACCCAGCTGCTGTGGATCGGCGACGCCTACTCCTTCGTCCTCGCCGGGCTGCTGGTCAGCATGGGCGCGCTCAGCGACCGGATCGGCCGCAAGCGCCTGCTGCTGCTCGGCTCCACCGCCTTCGGCGCCGCCTCGGTGCTCGCCGCCTACGCCCCGAGCCCAGGCTGGCTGATCCTCGCCCGCGCCCTGCTCGGCGTCGCCGGCGCCACCATCATGCCCTCCACCCTGTCCCTGATCCGCGCGCTCTTCCCGGACGCCCGGGAGCGGGCCACCGCCATCGGCATCTGGGGCGCGGGCGCCACCGCCGGCGCCGCCCTCGGCCCGCTGGTCGGCGGCGTGCTGCTGGAGCACTTCTGGTGGGGCTCGGTCTTCCTGCTCAACCTGCCGGTGCTGGCGCTGCTGCTCGCCCTCGGTGCATGGCTGCTGCCGGAGTCCCGCGACCCGCGGCCGGGCCGCTGGGACGTGGCGAGCGTCGCGCTCTCCATGGCCGGTGTGATCGGCGTGGTCTACGCCGTCAAGGAGGCCGCCGCGCACGGCCCGTTCACGCACTGGAGCATCCCCGCGTCCTTCGCGGTCGGCGCCGCCGCACTCGTCCTCTTCGTCCGCCGCCAGCTGCGGCTGGACACCCCGCTGCTGGACGTCCGGCTCTTCGCCGACCGGCGGTTCACCGCGGCCGTGGTGGCCACCCTGACCTCGCTGATCGGCCTCTCCGGCGTGATCTTCTTCATGTCGCAGTACCTGCAGCTGGTCCGCGGCATGTCGCCGCTGGCCGCCGGCATCGCCGAACTCCCCGCCTTCGCCGGCGCCGTGGCCGGCGGCCTGCTGACCGCCCGGGCCGCCCGCCGGTTCGGCACCCGGGCCACCCTCACGGCCGGCCTGCTCGCCATGGGCGCGGGCATCGCCGTCCTCGGCCTACTGCACCGGGACAGCGCCTACCTGCTGCTGGGCACCTCGTTCCTGGCCGCCGGCACCGCCGAGGGCGTCGTCTACACGCTCGCCTCCGACCTCGTCCTCGGCTCGGCACCGGCCGAGAAGTCCGGAGCGGCCTCGGCCGTCTCCGAGACCGCCTACGAACTCGGCACCGCCCTCGGCATCGCGCTGGTCGGCTCGGCCGTCACCGCCATCTACGCGGGCGCCCTGACCGTCCCCGAAGGGGTGTCCGCCGAGGGCGCCGCCCAGGCCCGGGAGTCGATCGGCGGCGCCGTCGACGTCGCAGCCGCCCTGCCCGGCCCGCTCGGCACCCGGCTCCTGGACGGCGCCGAGCTCGCCTTCGTCCACGGCGTCAACACCGCCGCCTGGCTGGCCGCCGCCCTGCTCCTGACCGCCGCCGCCACCTCCTGGATCCTGCTCCGCACCCGCAGGCCGGCCCGCCGGGAGGAAGGCCACCCGGCCCCGGCCGAAGCCCGGCCGGCGCCCCGCACGCACGAGCCGGTGCACTGACCCAGGACGTGCCGTCGACGCAGTCGGGCCACCCGGGGCGCGGGGAACCCGACTGCGTACGACCCCGGCGTCAGCCGAACTTCGAGCTGCCCACCGGGCCCGCCGAGCGGATGCGGTCCCGGGCCCCGCTCAGCCAGCTGCCGCGGACCTTGGCGGTGAAGGCCGCGAGCAGTTCGTCCGGATCGGCCGGGGTCTCGCCGTCGCCCTCGTCCGGCTCCGGGTCGGCCGCGCAGATCTCCTCGGCCAGCTCCTCGGCCGAACGCCCGTCGGCCGGGGTCCGCTCGGGAGTGCCGTTCTCACCGATCCGCAGGGACGGCTCCCAGGGCGCGACCACGTGCTGCACCAGCAGCGTCGACACGTCGGCGGAGACCGCCGGGGTGTCCGTCCAGCAGGTGGCGTGCTCGAACAGCACCTCGCCCGGGGCGCGTTCGCGCAGCCCGCGGGCGAGGTCCTGGTCGCACTCGTTCAGGTCGTACGCCACCACCAGGGCATCCGGCGTGCCGGGCCGGTAGGGCGCGGCGGGCAGGCCGAGCAACCGGGCGGCGGCGAGGCCGAGCGCGCGGCTGCCGCGGTCGGGCAGCAGGGCGACGCTGCCCGGGCGATGTCCGGCCGCCGTCAGGATCACGCCCAGCCGGTCCAGCCCGCGGCGGCAGGCGTCGAAGCCGTCCCCGTAGTACGCCCACCGGCCGGTCATGCCGGCCTCGAAGCCGTACGGCGAGAGGGTGGCCAGCACTCCCCCGGTCAGCGTGTAGTGCCAGCCGCGGAGGTCGCGGCGGTCGGCCGGGGCGGCGTCCCGGGCACGGTCGAGGGTCCGGCGGACCCGGTCCGCGGCGGGGCGCCAGGTGTCCGAGGGCTCGCCGAGCGCCGCGAACACCCGTGCGGCGGCGTCCGTCCGGCCGTCCATCAGCGCGTTGTGCACCAGCAGGTAGCGGCCCGGCCAGTCGGTCAGCAGGCCGTCGTGCTCGGCCAGCAGCTCCACCGCGGTGGCGTGCCGCTGCTCGTCCTCCAGCGCGACGGCCAGCTCCAGCAGGACCTGCTGCGGCTCTATGCCGCGGCGGGCCGCCCGGCCGAACAGTCCACTGCGGCGCGGCACCAGGGCCAGCCGCAGGGCCTCGCGCAGGGCGGGGACGGCGAGCGCCGACACACCGCGCTCGATGCAGGCGTAGCCGAAGGCGTAGAGCGCCTCGGGCCGGTCGGGCGAGGCCGTGACACCGGCCGCCGCCTCGGTGAGGTCGTCGAAGCCGGTCGCCTCGGCGAGCCGGCCGGTCAGCGGTGCGTACTCGGCGGGTGCGAGCGAGTCGGCGGCGCGGCGGAGCGTACGGATCGCGCCGGGCACATCGCCGGACTCGAACAGCTCCCGGGCCTCGGACAGTTCCTTGTTCATGCTGCTCCTCGGGGTCGACGGGCGGGCACGTCCCGTCCCGCCGGGGTGGGCCTCGCGGCGGGAACGGGGACACGACGGCACGCCGACGGCAGGTCCGACGGCGGGTCGCACGCGGTGCCGGCCACCCTCCGGGGCGGCGGCACGGCGGCGGTCATCGGTGGGGGCGGCAGCCGCCCTTCCGGTCGTGGTCACACATGCGGACGATCATCCCGGCCGGACTCCCCGCCCGGCAATCGGTTATTCCACCGGTCTGCCCGGCCCCTCCTGAGTACTGGATGATGACCGGGTGAAACTCCGTCCGGAACTCCTGCCACCGTCCGTCCCGGCCGAGCGCCTGCGCGAGCTCTCGGCAGCGATCGAGCGGATCGGCGACCTGGTGCTCGGTGGCCGCCGGGCGGAGGCCGCGGCGGCGATCGCCGCCTTCAACGAGCGGACGGGACACACCTACCGGGCCGCCGACTTCGCCGAGTACGAGGGGTGGCGGAGCCTGGAGGAGTTCGCACGGGAGGCCGCCCGCCCGGCCTGGCCCCGGGTGCCGGACCTCACCCGGGACGAGGCGGTGGAGCTCGTCCGGCGTGTCCGAGTCTGCGGGCCGGACACCGAGTACTACCTCCGACTGCTGTCCGCGAGCCTGCCGCATCCGGGCATCGGCGACCTGGTGTTCCATCCGCCCGCCGGGGTCGGCGATTCGGCGGAGGCCGTCGTGGACGCGGCACTGGCGTACCGTCCGATCGCCCTGTGAGCCGCCGCCCGGGCCTCCGTCACCCGGCTTCCACCGTGACGGCCGGGGCGACGCCTGCCCGGGCCACGGACGGGCGGGTGGTGACGGTGAGGAGGACGGAGACCGCGGCGAGGGCGGCCATCGTGGGGCCCGGGGTCAGGTACTGGGCGAGTGCGCCGGCGAGTGCGGCGCCGATGCCCTGCCAGGCCAGGCGGCCCGCGGACTCGACGCCCTGGACCTGTCCCCGGACCTGAGCAGGGGTCAGGGCGAGCAACTGCTCCTGCAGCGGCAGGGTCGCCGCGAAGCCGGTACTGGCGACGAAGACCGCGGCGGCCGCGACGGGCAGCGCGGGGTGGGCCGCGAAGAGGAGGAACGGGACGGCGAGCAGCAGCCGCAGGGCGAAGGCGTGGCGGCGTCGCTGTCCGGCGGTGAGCAGCCGGCCGACCACGAGGTCGCCGAGGAGCATGCCGGCCGATCCGGCGGCCAGCAGCGCGCCGGCGTGGTCCGGGGCCCAGGTGATGAACAGGGCCTCGCAGCCGACGACCAGGCCGTTGGGGACCCACAGGTTGACCAGCAGTACCCGCCGCGCGGGGTCGGCGAGGAGTGCGGTGTTGGTGGTCCACGTCGTGCGGAGTCCGGGGCGGCGGGTCGGACGGATCGGGCGCTCGCGGACGGTCGCCGCCGTGACCGCCGCGCCGAGCCCGGTGAGGGCGGCGGCGAGGAGGAAGAGGCCCTGCGGCTCCAGGGAGCGCAGCAGCAGGGCGCCGGCGGCGAAGCCGAGGATCGCCGTGACGCCCGAGGTGATGTTCATCAGCGACCGCGCGGGCGCGTACGCGGAGGACGGCACGGTCTCGGCGAGCAGCCCCATCCGGGTGCCCGTGCCGAGGGACTGGAGGAGTCCCAGCACCAGGAGCAGGCCGAACCTGGCCGCCAGCGGCAGTCCGGGGGCCGCCTGGAGTGCCGCGCCGGCCGCCGCTGCGCCCTGGAGTGCGACCAGGGTGCGGCGGGGCCGGGCGCCGTCCGCGAGCGACATCAGCGTGAGGGCACCGAGCACCGTGGCGAAGGTGGCGCCGTACATGCTCACGGCGGTCAGGAACGGGGAGCCGGTGCGGTGCTGGACGAGCGTGCCGAGTGCGAGGCCCGACAGGGTGCTTGCGGCGACGGTGAGGGTGAAGCCGGTGCAGAGCCCGGCGAATTGGCGGTTGCGGAGCAGGGCGCGGTAGCCGGGGGTGGTGGGCGGGAGGGTTGCAGGGGTGTCGGTGGGCATGAAAAAAGCCTCCGAACGCATCCACTGGGTGCGCCGAAGGCAACGGGAGCATTCTAGCAGGCGGCGCCCGAGTTCCGGGACGGCCTGCCACCCGCGGCCCTCCCGCATGACCGGGCGTCAGCCGTTCGGGCCCGACCGCCGTACTGGCGGCCGGTCAGCCCTCCTCGCCGGCCTCCCAGAGGTCGGCGAAGAGCTGGTCGAGCCGGTCGTCGCCGATCGGGGGTTCGGGGAGCGGATGGGCGGCGGGAGTGCGGAAGCCGTCCAGCAGCAGGGCGAGGTAGCGCCGCCACAGGCCCGGACGGAGGCCCGAGGCGGCGGGCACGGCGCGGCAGAGCGGGCCGAGCAGGAAGAGCAGGTCCATCGGGACGACGTCGCGCCGCATGGTGCCCTGTTCCTGGGCCCGGGCGACCAGGGTGCCGACGGTCTCCGCATTGCGGCGGCTCATCTCGGCGAGCACCGGGACGCTCGGGATGGCCATCGTGACCAGGTCGTTGAAGCCGGGATTGGCGTCGACGAGGTCGAAGATCCGGGTGAAGTAGCCCTCGATCGCCGTCCAGGCGTCCTCGACCGCCAGGGCCTCGTCGCCCGCCTCCACGAGGACGGCGGCCGCCGACCGGAAGACCTCGCCGAGCAGGTCCCCGCGGGTCGGGAAGTTCCGGTAGAGCGTGGCGTTGCCGACGCCGGCGCGGCGGGCGATGACGTCGAGCGGGGCGTCGAGGCCGAGTTCGGCGAAGACATCGGCGGCGGCTGCGACCAGTGCCTCGCGATTGCGCCGCGCGTCCCTCCGCTGCGGCGCCGGCCGCCCTGCGTCTGCCATGCGCACCACCCTAACAAGCAGAAACGGGGAGCACTCCCCGTTACTGCTATGGTGTGACCGCCAAGCGGGGAACACTCCCCGTTTAAGCGCCGGACCACGCCCGCTCGCCCACGGGGAGACGCCATGACCCACCCTCAGACCACCGACCGGCGCGGCGCCATCGGGGCACCCGGCCGGGCGCAGCGCGCCACGGACTGGGCGGACGGCCGCCTCGGGCTCTACGCCCTCGCCCGGTCGAACATCCGCAAGGTGTTCCCGGACCACTGGTCGTTCATGCTCGGCGAGATATGCCTCTACAGCTTCGTCGTGATCCTCCTGACGGGGGTGTACCTGACGCTGTTCTTCGAGCCGAGCATGGCCGAGACGGTCTACCGGGGCCCGTACGCTCCGCTGCAGGGCGTCCGGATGTCGGAGGCGTACGCCTCCGCCCTGGACATCAGCTTCGAGGTGCGCGGCGGCCTGTTGATCCGTCAGATCCACCACTGGGCGGCACTGGTGTTCGTCGCCGCGATGTTCGTCCACATGATGCGGGTGTTCTTCACCGGCGCCTTCCGCAAGCCGCGCGAGATCAACTGGCTGTTCGGCTTCCTGCTGCTGGCCCTCGGCATGTTCGACGGCTTCTTCGGCTACTCGCTGCCGGACGACCTGCTGTCCGGCACCGGCGTCCGCTTCATGGAGGGCGCGGTCCTCGCCGTCCCGCTGGCCGGCACGTACCTGCAGATGTTCCTGTTCGGCGGGGAGTTCCCGGGGACGGACGTCGTGCCGCGGTTCTTCACCCTCCACGTGCTGCTGATCCCCGGCATCATGCTGGCGCTGCTGGTGGCACACCTGATCCTGGTCTTCCACCACAAGCACACCCAGTGGGCCGGGCCCGGCCGCACCGAGCAAAACGTCGTCGGCATGCCGCTGATGCCGGTCTACCTGGCCAAGGCCGGCGGGTTCTTCTTCCTGGTGCTCGGCGTCATCGCCGCCGTCTCCGCGATCGCCACCGTCAACCCGATCTGGGCGTACGGCCCGTACCGCCCCGACCAGGTGTCCACCGACGCCCAGCCCGACTGGTACATGGGCTTTGCCGAGGGCCTGATCCGCATCATGCCCGGCCGGGAGATCGGTCTGTGGGGGCACACGCTCAACCCGGGCGTCCTCGTCCCGCTGCTGGGCCTGCCCGTGGTGCTCGGCGCGATCGCCGCGTACCCGTTCCTCGAGGGCTGGATCACCCGCGACCGGCGCGAGCGCCACCTGCTGGACCGGCCGCGCAACGCCCCGGTCCGCACCGCCCTCGGCGCCGCCTGGATCAGCCTCTACCTGGTCCTGCTGGCCGGTGGCGGCAACGACCTCATCGCCACCCACCTCCACCTGTCGCTGAACACCATCACCTACGCGGTGCGGGTCGGCGTCCTCGTGGTGCCGGTCGCGGTCTTCGCCGTCACCCGCCGCTGGTGCCTCGGGCTGCAGCGCCGCGACCGGGACAAGGTGCTGCACGGCCGGGAGACCGGCATCGTCGTACGGCTGCCGCACGGCGAGTACACCGAGTCGCACACCCCGCTGACGCCCGCCGAACGCCACCGGCTCACCGCCCACCACCAGCACCGGCCGGCCGAACTCCCGCCCCGCACCGACGCCGACGGCCTCCCCCGCCGGGCCGGCGCACCCGCCCGGCTCCGCACCGCCCTCTCCCGCAGCTGGTACGGGCCCGGCGGCCAGATCACCAAGCCCACCGCCGAGGAGTACCGCGAGATCGCCGGGCACTGAGCCTGCGACACGCAGCGACGAAGGGGGAACGATGAGCCACCCGCCCGACCGCCTCGCCGACGCCAGGCGCCTCCTGCTCACCACCTTCGGCCCGGACGGCACCACCGCCACCGCCGCCACCTGGGTCGTCCCGGACGGCCCCGCCCTCGGCATCTGGGCACCCGTCGACTCCGACGCCGTCCGCCAGGTCCGCCGCAGGTCCCACGTGCTGGTCGCCGTCTGCGACCCGTACGGCCGCCCGGCCGGCCTGCGGCTGCCCGCCCGCGCAGTGCTCTGCGACCCCGACCGCACCGCCCGCTACCGCAGCTCCCTGATCGACAAGTACGGCCTCACCGCCGTGCTCGCCCTCACCCGCAGCCGCCTCCGGGTCGGCCTCGCCGGCACCGTCGGCATCCGCATCACCCTCGCCGACCCCACCCCGCTCCCCCACAGCCGCCCCTGGTTGCCGCAGACGTGGCACAGCCCCAACTAGGTCGTCCTCGTCGCCGACCCCTGTGCGGGGAAGACCCTGACCACTGACCTGCCCGACGGCACCACCCTGCGCACGAGGGGAAGCACAGAACAAGCATGCCCTCTTGGCAAAACGCTCCACATCAGGGTTGGGTCAAGTTGACGGCCGGGCCAAGTCGCGGTACAGCCGCTCCAGTTGCGCGATCTTCACTGAGCCGCGTTCGGTTTGGCCGATCAGTTCCCGGTTCGCCCGCCGGTCGTCGGCGGTCAGCGGCTGTGCATGTGTCAGCGCGTCGGCCAGTGTGGCTTCCAGCGGGTCGTGGAGCGGGTCCGTGAGCAGGCCGTCCGCTGCCAGTTCGCGGTAGGGCGCGATGTCGGAGAGCAGCAGGCGGCAGCCGGCAGCCGCCGCTTCCAGGACCGATGAACTGCGTTGGTCGCTCCGGGGTACCGAGATCGCGAAGTGGCTTGCGCGCATCAGGCCGAACATCTCGGCGTGACTGAGCGGCTGTTCGATCAGAATGGCCCGGCCGGCCTGTTCTGCCATGCGCTTACGCACCCTCGCGAGGTAGTGGTGCTGTGCGCGTCTGGCTTCGGCGTCGGCGGGCCGGTGACCGGCGAGCACCACGAGGAAGAGGTCGGACCGGACGCGGGCGGCGCGGGTGAAGGCCGCCGCGATCTCGTGCGTTCGGTAGACCTCGGCCGTGCTGCGGATTGACAGGGCGACCGTGGCACCTGCTGGAATGCCGTACCTGGCGCGAACCGGTCCCGGGCCGGTGTCGTTCTGGGCGTCCAGCAGTGCGTCTGGTACTCCCCAGGACAGGGTCGTGATCCGGGCTCGGGGGATGCGGTACCGGCGCTCCACGTGCCGGGCGACCTCGTGGGAGGTCGGCACGACCCGGGCGGCCCTGCGAAGGGCCAGCCAGGCCACGAGCGTCCGGCCGGGATGCCGGTTCGCTGCGCGGAGTTCGGAACCCCAGGGAGTGATCAGGCGCGGTGCGGTCCGTGCGGGTAGTGCGAGGGACATCGCGCCGTGGATGCCGAGGGAGTGCACGTGGATGACGTCCGGACGCGCCCTGCGCGCCTCGCGGCGCAACCAGCCGACCGCGCGCACCGCCCGCCACGGCCACCATGATCCGGCCGCGGGTGCCGTCGCGACTCGCCAGCCGGCGGGACGGGGACCCGGATCGTGCCAGCTGCACACGGACACCGTGTGCCCGCGCGCGACCAGATCGTCGGCCCAGCGGCGTGTGTGCGCCGAGGCGGCCGGCGCGAGCAGGAGGATGCGCAGCGGTGCGGTCGGCGCGGGGCCGCCACCGGGGCGCTGCCGGCCTCGGTCAGGATCCGGCACGGTACTCCCTCAGTACGAAGCGGCCTTTGCCCATTGCGGCCCGTAGCCGTCCGGCCGGGCTGCGGGTGTAGCGATCCCAGCGCGCTGCCACGGTCAGCCATTGCGGGTCGGCGAGCACCCTTCCGGCGGCGGTCAGCAGCGCGGCGTGCAGGCAGTGGTAGGCGAGAGTGGCGGGCGCACTGTGTCGGAGGTCGTATCTCGTCCAGTACCCCAGGTCGAAGTCGGTCAGCGAGTCGCGGAGCCGGTCGGCCATCGGTTGGTGGGCGTGGCGGTGCTGGGCCCGGCCGAGTTCGAGGAGGCCGAAGAGCGCGAAGACGGCGCCGTTGAGAATGTGGCTGGCCGGGTCCGACGGACACTCCTCGGGGAACGGGCGGCCCTGCCGGTCGTAGTCCGCGCAGCCACCGTCGGCCAGCGGCCGGAGCATCAGCTCTGTCGCGCCCTCACTCGCGTCGAGGAGGGAGCGCTCGCCGGTGACCGCGTGCGCGCGTAGCAGCACGGATACCGCCAGGCCTTGGGCCATTGCGGAGTACCACCCGGGGCGCACCCCGTATCGGGGTACCGGTACCGGGTAGCGCCAGCCGCCGTTGCCGTCCTGTGCGGCCCGCAACCAGGCGGCCTGGGTCAGCAGCGGCTGGAGGGCCGGGGACCGGTCGGCGGGGGACCGGTCGGCGGCGAGTGCGCCGGTGTGCCGGCCGAGCGCGTACAGGCTGATCGAGACGGGGTTGCGGTACGTATCGCCGGTCGCGGTGCGCGTCACGACCAAGCCCTCGTGGTCGAGCAGGGATCCGGCGGTCATCGGCCTCAGGTCGAGCGGGTACCTGTCCGGCAAGCCCGGCGGCATTCCGCCCGGCCGCGCGGGCGCGTCGACCGGGAAGCTCGGGCGTCGCAGGTCGCGCGCCGCCTTGCGGGCGAGTCCCGCCAGCGTCGGCCCCGCCGTCGGGCCCCTCATGCCGGGTGCTCCGGGCGGCGCAGCCGCCTGCGTGCCGCCGGCGTGGCCGACATCCGATGGTAGAGCTCGTTCACCTGGTTCACCGTCCCGGCGATGTCGAACTGGCGGAGTGCGAGTTCACGGCCGCGGTCGGCCAGCTGGCGCCGCGCCGCAGGGTCGGCGATCAGCTCGCCTACGGCCTGCGCCAGGGCGACCGGATCGGCCGGCGGGACCAGCAGGCCGGTCTTCCCGTGCCGGACGGTGTCCGGCAGGCCGCCGACATTGGTCGCGACGACGCCCTTGAGCATCAGCAACGCCTCCACCACCGTGTAGCACGCGGACTCGTCCATCGACGGGTTCACCAGTACGTCCAGCCCGGCCATGACCGAGCTGACGTCGGAACGGAAGCCGGTGAACCGGATCCGGTCGGCGACGCCGAGCCGGGCGGCGCGGCGCTCCAGCTCTCGCCGGTACTTCCCGTCCCCGATCAGTTCGTCGCCGACCACGAAGAACCTGGCGCCCGGATGCTGACGGAGAATCAGCGGGACGGCGTCGATGAAGACCTCGTGCCCCTTGACGCCGATCTCCCGGAAGTCCCGGAACGTGCTCGGGTACATGTAGGCGACCATGCCGACCGTCGGTGTGCCGTCGCTGATCTCGAACTCCCGGCGGAACGGTTCCGGCGGCATGGCCGGATCGAACCGGTGCACGTCGCAGCCGTAGTAGCTGACCGCGACCGTCCGCGCGCCCATCGCCCGATAGCGCCGTGCGATCTCCTGGCACGATCCGAGCACCAGGTCGTCCCGGTGCAGCGAGAGCCGGTCCAGGATGCGGAACGGCGCCATCCGCAGATGCACCAGGCCCGGGATCTGGGACACCACGAGCGCGGACCGCCAGCCGACCGAGGCCACCCGACCGGCCAGCACCGCGATGATCAGATGCGAGTGGATGACGTCCGGCCGGTACTCCCTGACGAATCGCGTCAGCTGCCACTGCGCGCGGAGCAGACCGGGCAGTTGCCTGATCCGTCGGGAAAGGCCGAACGGAATGATTTCCACCCGTACACCGCTGATCTCGCGCAGCCGGTCGGCGAGCGGACCCTCGCGCGGCAACACCGCGCACACCTCGTTGCCGAGCTCGGCCAGGCCCCGCACCTGGTCGTGAAACCAGCTGCCGCCGACCGCCGTGGAGGTGATCTGCAGGATCCGCAGCGGCGGCTTCCCGCTCTCCGGCCGCCTCATCGCGTCACCTGACCAGGAGCCGGCACCAGTCCGTCGGCCGTCACCGGTCTGCCGGCTGTCACCGGTCTGCCGGCCGCTGCCGATCTGTCGGCCGGCACCAGTCTGCCGGCCGTCACCGGTTCGCCGGCCGCTGCCGGCTTCGCGGCGAGGACGATCAGCACGAGACCGGACAGCAGGGTCGGGACCAGCAACACCTCGCCGAACATCGAGCAGATCCCCGTGCCGACCATGGCCAGGAGCGCCGCCTCACCCGCATGATCACCCGATCGGAGCGCGGTCCACGCCCGGCGGACGCCGAGCGCGACCAGTGAGCCGAAGCCGGCCGCGCCCACCAGTCCGGTCTGCGAGAGCACCGTCAGGTAGGTGTTGTGGGCGAAGTCGAGGAGGGGGAACTGAAGGAACATCACGTTGTAGTGACCCGTAGCGTGATAGAAGGCGGGTAGTTGTCCGGCGAAGTTCAGATAGCCGACGCCGAAGAGCGGGTGCGCGTCGAACATCCGCAGCGCGCTGCTCCACAGATCGAGCCGCACCGCGGAGTCGGTGTCCAGCGTGCTGCCACCGAGCACCAGGCCGAACCGGGCCGCGATCGCGGCGGGCATCAGCGGTACCAGGCAGGCCGCGCCGAATCCCAGCGCCAGGACGCCGCGCAGCGCCCGGCGATAGGTGTAGACCACCATCATCGCAATGCCGGCGAGATACGCCGCGCGGCTCAACGAGTACGCGATCCCGATGGTGAGCACGACGATTCCGCCGCCGATCGCCCACCTGTGCAGGCGCGGCTGGATCGTCTGGAAGCGCGCCAGCAGAACGGCCGCCGCCATGACGAACAGCGCGCCCACGGCGTTGTGGTTGGCGATGCCCGGCTGGGTGATGGCCAGGACGGCGCTGTCCGCCGCGGCGAGGTCCGTGCGGGCCGCGAAGACGGAGTCGGTCCGTACGATCTCGATCACGGCAAGGACCACGCTGCCGCCGCAGAACACCAAGAGCGCCCGGTCGAGTGCCGGCCCGGGTCCGGCGACGAGCGGCAGCAGCAGCAGCGGCGCGCAGGCCAGCAGCAGGTACTGCCAGGTCCCGGTGCCCAACCGAGTGGTGCCGCCGGCCACGGCGGTGGCGGCGACCAGGCAGCCGACCGTGCCGACGGCGATCAGTGCGCCGGCCGGCCTCGGCCTGACGATCTCCCGGCCCGTGAGGGCGCGGTTGAGCAGGCAGACGAGCATCAGCGCGACCAGCCGGTTCGAGGTGATGAGCGAAGACCCGACGGCGGACTGCGACAGCGGGATCGCGGCCGCGAGTGTGTAGAGGCCCACGTTCGGGGTCAGCGCGCAGGTCAGCACGAGGACCGTCAGCCCGCTCGCGATGGTTACGGGGCTGGGTGCGGTCGCCAGATATCCGACCGTCGCCGCGGCCAGCAGCGCCGCCGCGGCCAGCGGCGCCCTGCCGGCCAGGACGCCCGCCGCCCGCCACGAGTGCGCGCGCCGGCGTCCCTCGCCGACCAGCCCGGTCAGCGCGGCCCAAGCCGGTCGGGTTCTCGGCTCCCGCTGTTCTCGCCGTACCGACGGGGCCGGCGTCCGAACGGCCGCCGGCCGCTTCCCGGCGGCGTGCCCGGAGCGGACTCGCGACCGCACGGCGCGGCCGAGCAACACGGTGAACACCAGGAATCCGGCCGAGTCGGCGGCACCGGCACCCACCGCACCGAAGGAGGCGGTCAACGCCCCGAGCAGCACGACGTTGACGACGGCACCCAGCGCGGTCGCGATGATCACCGGCCGGAGCAGGTCCGTGGCCGCCAGATAGGCCTGGAGTGGGCGACCCGCGCTGAACAGCACCAACCCGGGCAGGACGACCCAGATCACCGGAACCGCCGCGGCGTACGGTGCCCCGTAGACCGCGGGAACCACGAAGGGCGCGGCCACCGCCGCCGCGGCGGCCGTTACGGCGGCGACGCCGAGGACGGTCCGGGTGATCCGGGTCACCGCGCGCACGTCCACCGAACCCGACGTCACCTGGGGAAAGATCATCAGCGCCACCGTGGTCGGCATCAGGAGCATTCCCTCGGCCACCGGCAACGCCACCACGTACATCGCGACCGCCGTGGACCCGGCCAGGAGCTGGATCACCGGCACGTCGAGGCGCAGCATCCCGTAGTGAATGAGATTCGGCAGATAGGCCCTCAGCGCGAAGCTGCCGAAGGCCCGGGCCGGCACTCGTTCGCCGTCGGGGTGCACGCGTACGGTGGCGGCGACCAGGAGCGCGATCGCCGCCACCAGATGCCCGGCGAGTGCCGCCAGGAAGCAGCTGGTGACGGTCAGCGATCCGGTTGCCCGCAGGCCGACGACTCCGGCGAGGTAGCAGAGCGAGGGGAGCGCGGTCGCGAGGTAGTACGTCATGACCCGGCCGCGGCCGATCTCCGCGGTGCCGAGCAGCGTGGTCAGCAGGGTCACCGGGCACATGGCCGCCGCGAGCAACGCGAACCGGAACGGCAGGCCGAGCAGCAGCACCGGCCAGCGATGACCGAGCAGCAGCCAGAGCCCGGCGGCTGCCGAACCGGCGATCAGGGAGAACGCCAGGCTCCCCCGGACGATCTGACGGAACGCCGTGTGCGAGGTGCCGGCGAACCGGGCATTGGCGTTGTCCACGCCGAGGACCGTCAGAATGCTGAGAACGGCCGGAGCGGAGACCATGAGGGCGAGCATTGCCCGGTCCTGCACCTCCAGGCCCCGGGCGGCGATCACGCCCGCCGCGAAGCTCATCGCCGTGGCCAGCAGACGGGTCGTCAGCGTACCGCCGAGCACGGCGGGGCTCATCCCGGGCAGCCGGCAGCGCAGGTTCTCGATGATTCGCCGCACCAGGAAATGGCCTCCGGAATCGTCATCGGGGACAGGAGCAGGAAAGCCGACGGGTATTCCCTCGGCGTGTACACACTGTCATAGCACGAACACGCACCGTAGCATTTGTTTTCGGCTGCCGGGCGAGCCGGGGCACAGCCGTGTGCCACCGGGTGGCGCACCGGCACAAGTGATCGGCGCGACAGGGAGAAGCCATCGTGAAGGTGCTCAGCGTGGTCGGCACGCGTCCACAGCTCATCAAGCTGGCCCCGATCGCATGGGAGCTGGCCGCGCGCGGCGACGACCACCTGATCGTGCACACCGGACAGCACTATGACCACCTGCTGTCCCAGGCATTCCTGGACGACCTCGGCCTCCCCGCGCCGGACGTGAACCTGGAAGTCGGCTCGGCCCCGCACGCGGAGCAGACCTCCCGGATGCTGGCCGGGCTCGCTCCGGTCCTCGCCAAGGCGCGTCCCGACTGGGTACTGACCTACGGCGACACCAACTCCACCCTCGCCGGAACCCTCGCGGCGGCCGCGAGGGACCTGCCGATCGCGCACGTGGAGGCAGGACTGCGGTCCTTCGACCGGCGGATGCCCGAGGAACGCAACCGGATCGTCGCCGATCACCTGGCCGACCTGCTGCTCGCACCGACCGCGGCGGCAATGACCAACCTGGCCGCCGAGGGCCTGGACGCCCGCGCGGTACTCGTCGGCGATCTGATGCTGGACACACTGAAGACGGTCAGGGACCGGTCCGCCGGGCCCCGCGGGGACGAACCGCCCCCGTTTCTCACCGAGAGCCCCGGTCCGTACCTGCTCGCCACGGTGCACCGGCAGGCCACCACCGACGATCCCGAGCGACTGGCCGCCGTCGTGGCCGCGCTCGCCGCCTGCCCACAGCCGGTCTGGCTACTGGTGCACCCACGGCTCGCCGCCCGCTGCCGCGCGTTCGGCATCGACCTTTCACGCGGAGCACTGCGCGCGGTCGACCCCCTGCCCTACCGGAGCATGATCGCCGCGCTGGCCGGGGCAAGCGGACTGATCACCGACTCCGGCGGCCTGCAGAAGGAGGCACTGGCGCTCGGCGTCCCGTGCTCCACCCTGCGCGCCGAAACGGAATGGCCGGAGACGCTCCACGACGGCTGGAACGTCCTGGTGCCCGACCTCCGCGACCTGCCGGCGGCGGTGGCCCGGCCGAGGCCCGCCGGTGAGCCGCCGAGCCCGTTCGGCGACGGCGGGGCCGCCGCCCGGATCATCGCCGCGCTGGCCTCACGGGCCGGCGCCGCAACCGCGCCCGGCGCGCCCCCGGCCGCAGCCCTGACGACGACGTGACTTCCTCCCGGACACACCCGAACCTGCGCGACGGTTCGGCCGCCTGCATATCGTCCGGGTAGAAGCGGAACTCGCAGGCCGCCCCACGTGAGCGGCCGTCACGGCCCACAGAAGACGCCGTCGGATCGCGACCGCGCGTGGGCGATCACCCGCCAAGACGCCGTACCGCCCTGGCGACGGCGCGACTTTCCCTGCCCCGCTACGCGCGGGAGCTTCGCCCCCGGCTGAAACCGGGAGTATCCACGAAGGAGCCCGGATGAGGATCTGGATCTTCAACCACTACGCCGCGCCACCCGACTGCGCGGCCGGCACCCGGCACTACGAGATCGGCCGGGCACTGACCACGGCCGGGCACGAGGTCACCGTCTTCGCCAGCAGCTTCAGCCACTTCAGCAGACGCGAGGAGCGGCTCGCGCCCGGCGAGAGGACCGCCATGCGGACCATCGACGGCGTCCGCTTCCTCTGGGTCCGCACACCGCCCTACCTGAGCAACGGATACCGGCGGGTGCTCAACATGCTCGCCTACACGGTCCGGGTGCTGCCGGCACAGCGCCGCCTGGAGCGGCCGGACGTGATCGTCGGTTCGTCGGTCCACCCCGCGGCCGTGCTCGCCGCCTGGCTGGCGGCCCGCCGCCGCCGCGCCCGGTTCGTCGTCGAGGTGCGGGACCTGTGGCCGCAGACCCTGATCGACATGGGCGCCCTCCGCCCGAACGGGCTGCCCGCCCGCCTGCTCCGGCTGGCCGAGTCCTTCTCCTACCGGCAGGCGTCCGCCGTGATCTGCCTGCTGCCCGGGGCCGCCGCCTACCTGGAGGCCCGCGGCGTCCCGCGAGACAAGATCCACTACGTGCCGAACGGGATCAGCGACCGGCCCGGGGCCGACGGCACCGGTGGGCGTGCCCTGCCTGACCCACCGGACGCGGGCAGCGGGGCCTCCGAGCTGATCGACCGGATCAGGCGCCTTCGCAAGGACGGCTTTCTCACGGCCGGCTATCTCGGCTCGCACGGCCCGGCCAACGGCATCGGCACCGTCGTCGAGGCCGCGGCCGAACTGCGCACCAGGGGAGCACAGGTGGCCGTCGTGCTGGTCGGCGACGGCCAGGAGAAGGCCGCGTGCCAGCAGCTCGCCGACCGCCACGGTCTGGACAACGTGCTGTTCTGGCCGCCGGTGCCGAAGCAGGCGGTACCGGCCGTGCTGGCGGAACTGGACGTGACGCTGTTCTGCGTGCGCGACGTCGCCGTGTTCAAGTACGGCCTGAGCAGTAACAAGCTGTTCGACTATCTGGCGGCCGGCAAGCCCGTGCTGTTCGCGAGCAACGCACCGGGCGGCCCGGTCCGCGAGTCCGGCGGCGGCCTGTGCGTGCCGGCCGAGTCGCCGTCGGCCGTGGCCGACGCACTGTCCGCCCTCGCCGCGATGAGCGAGACCGAGCGCGAACGGATGGGCGAACTCGGCCGCCGCTGGGTGTACCTGAACCACGGCATGACCGCACTGGCCGACGCGTTCCTCACCGCCGTCTCAAACCCGTTCGAACCCTCCGGGGGCCGCCCGGGCACCGACGTACGCACGTGACCTGAGGACATCGCCGGCGCCGGGCGGCCGGCGGAAACGGTGCGGACGGCGGCGGGGGTGCCCGCCGCCGTCGAGCACCCCCGCGCCACGCCCGTCATGGCCGCCCGGTGCCCCGCGCCGGACCGGCCGAGCCCTCATCTCGACGAGCACCGGCCCGGCCCGGAAACCGGGCCGGGCCGGGCCGGTGACGACCGGTCGATGCCGCCGGTCAGGTCACGGTCGACACCCCCGCGAAGGCGTACCGACCGTCCTGGGCCATGGCCATGGCCATGGCCTGCGGCCCAGGACGGACCGGGCCGCCCGTTCCGATGGCCAGCCGGGGCACGCCGGACCAGAGCGCCGGATCGGTCACCGATCTGCCGTCCAGCAGCGCGGCGACACCCGGTAGGTCGGCGGGCCCGATCCGGGCGTACTCCGCATGGTCCGCCTGCACGATCGCGACATCGCACGGCTCGCCCAGGTGGTAGGGCTGCAGGCCGAGCGCGGTCAGCTCCGCGTCGTCGTACAGCGGGTCGTGGACCAGGGGGATCGCGCCGTGCTCGACCAGCGCGCGGACGACCGGCAACACGCCGCTGAACGCCGTCTCCTTCACGCCGCCGCGGTAGGCGGCGCCGAGCACCGCGGCCCGCCTGCCGCGCAGATCGCCGGCCAGCGTCGCCAGCATCCGGACCGCCCGGGCCGGCATCGCGTCGTTGATCTCGCGGGCCAGTACCGGCATCCGGGCCGCCGGATCGCCGGCGGCGTACAGCCAGGGGTAGACCGGGATGCAGTGCCCACCGACCGCGATCCCCGGCCGGTGCAGATGGCTGAAGGGCTGGCTGTTCGCCGCCTCGATGATCGGCAGCAGATCCAGCCCCGCGTCCTGCGCGAAGCAGGCGAACTCGTTGGCGAGCGCGATGTTGACGTCGCGATAGGTGGTTTCGGCCAGCTTGGCCAGCTCGGCCGCCTCTGCCGAACCGAGGTCCCAGACCCCGTTGGGACGTGGCAGGTCGGTCCGCTCGGTGAAGCGCAGCACGGAAGCGTAGAACGCGGCCGCGCGCTCCCCACTGCTCCGGTCGATACCGCCGACCAGCTTCGGGTACCGGGCCAGGTCGGCGAAAACGGTACCGCTGGAGACCCGCTCCGGGCTGTGGCAGACGCCGAAGTCGGTGCCCGGGCGCAGCCCTGACGCGGCCGCGAGCCGCGGGGTGATCCGCTGTCGCGTGGTGTGCACCGGCAGGGTGGTCTCGACGATCACCAGCGATCCGCGCCGGAGACCGGCGCCGACCGCGTCCACGGCCGCGTCCAGTACGCGGTAGTCCGGCCGCCGGTCGGCGCCGATGACCAGCGGCACCACGATGACGATCAGCTCGCTGTCGGCCACCGCGGCCGTGGTGTCCGTGGTGGCCCGCAGGGTCCCCTCGCCCGTGACCTCGGCGAGCAGCCCGGCGAGACCCGGTTCGCCGGGGAACGGCGGCACGCCGGCCGCCACATCGGCCGCCACCCGGGGATCGATGTCGGCGCCCCTCACGTGATGTCCCGCGGCGGCGATCGTGACCGCGAGCGGCAGACCGATCTTGCCCAGCCCTACCACCGTGACCGTGGCCATCAGAAGAACCTCCGCGAGTTCAGGGCCGGTACGTAGCCCGCGACCAGTACCGGCAGGTCCCCGTGCGATGCGGCGGGCGGCTCCGCGTGCGCAAACGCGGCCCCGTGCGCGGCACCGTCCTCGCCCGGCCGCGGCGGGACGACGGCAACGACCCGCTCGGGGCCGGGAAGGACGATATCGGCCCCGCCGTGCGGCACCTCGACGCCGACCCGCGGCACCGAGAGGATGGCGCTGGTGACGTCCATGACCTCCACGCCGGCGCGCATGGGCACGATGTGCTCGGCCCGGCCGTGCACGGCGGCCACGAAACCCTCGAGCTCGGCCCTCAGCGGCTCGTGGGCGGCCAGCTCGCAGGCGATGCCCGGGCTGCCGGCCACCGGCCCGGCGGCCCGGTCGTCAGGGGCGGAGCGGAGGTCATGGCGGTGCAGCCGGAGCGCGGGAGCCAGCAGGTCACCGCGCAGACAGCCGAGTTGGCCGGTCACCGTCACCAGCCGCTCCTTGACCGGCGACAGCCAGTTGACCAGGTGGTTGACGACGGTGCCGTCCTCGAGCACACCGGCGACCGCGGCCAGGTCCTCGTGGCTGCTGCCACCGGTGACCTGGTTGGTCACCGCCGACACCTTCAGGTACGGCGACCCCGTGATCCATCGGGTCAGATCGATGTCGTGGCTGGCCAGATCGAGGATCACCCCGACATCGCGGATGCGCCGCGGGTACGGTCCCTGGCGGCTGGTGGTGACCTGGAGCACGGTGCCGATCTCGCCCCGGGCGATTCGGTCCCTCATGGCGCGGATCACCGGGTTGAACCGCTCGATGTGCCCGACGCAGCCGACCAGCCCGGCCTGCTCGAAGGCATCCGCCAGCGCCCGGCCCTCCTCGGCGCTCGCGCTGAGCGGCTTCTCGATCAGGGCGTGCACGCCCGCCCGGGCCAGCCGGGTGCCGATGTCGGCATGCGCCAGCGTGGGTGCGGCCACCACACAGATGTCCAGGCCCAGACCGAGCAGTTGGTCCAGGTCCGGGAAGACCGGCAGGCCGGCGCCGGCGTGACGGGCGGCCTGCGGGGCCGGATCGCAGGCCCCGATCAGACGTACGCCGGGCATCGTGGCCAGCACCCGGGCGTGGTGCCTGCCCATCGTGCCGAGCCCGACGACCCCGGCGCGGAGCGCGGTCACCGGTCACCGACCGGCTTCGGAGCGCTCACCGCGTCCAGCGGCACGACCCCCGCAGCGGATGCGCGGCCCGCCGGAACGGCCGCGGACAGCACCGAGGCGGCACCGGGCGGCGCCGCCGCGGCCCGGCCCACCGCAGCGATCACCGCGTCGGCGATCTCCGCCACGTCGGCCTCGGTCAGACGGTGGTGCACCGGGACCGAGAGCATCGCCTCCGCGACCGCCTCGGTGACCGGCAGCTCGGCAGGCCCGCCGTCCGCGATCGCCCTCCCGCCCGCGCCGCACCGTGCGAAGAGCGGCTGCCGGTGCACCGGCGGGAAGTAGACCCTGGCCTCGATGCCCCGGCCGAGCAGGTCCGCGAGCACCCGGTCGCGGACTCCTGGCAGCAGACAGGTGTACAGCATCCAGGTGCCGCGGGCATCGGGCGCCTGGTACGGCGTAGTCAGGCCGGGCACCCCGGCCAGCCGCCGAGTCAGCGATTCGGCGATCGCGCGCTTGCGCTCCAGGATGCCGTCCAACCTGCGGAGTTGCACCCGGCCGATCGCGGCCTGCATCTCGGTCAGCCGCCAGTTGTGGCCCAGGCTCTCGTGCCGGTACAGCCCGGTCTGGCCGTGGTTGCGGAGCAGTCTCAGCCGCTCGGCGACGTCCGGATCGTCGGTCAGCACGATGCCGCCTTCACCGGTGGTGATGTTCTTGGTCGGTGTGAAGCTGAACATCGCCGACCGGCCGAACGTGCCGACCGGCCTGCACCGGTACTCGGCACCGGCCGCCTGCGCGGCATCCTCCAACAGCGGCACCCCGGCTTCGGCACACAGCCCCGCCAGTGCGTCCAGGTCGCCGGGCTGCCCGGCATAGTGCACGGTCAGCACCGCGCGGGTGGCCGGCGTGAGTCGGGAGGCGACCACGGCCGGATCGAGGTTGAAGGTCTGCGGGTCGATGTCGGCGAACACCGGCCTGGCACCGACGTGGCACACCGCGGTGGCGGTGGAGACGAAGGTCATCGACGGAACGATCACCTCGTCGCCCGGGCCGATGCCCTCGGCGAGCAGCATCGCGTTCAGCGCGGCCGTGCCGGTGCAGAACGTCACGCCGAACCGCGCCCGATGACGGTCGGCGAACTCCTGACCGAAGGCTTCGTTCTCCGGGCCGTTGGTGAGTACACCGCTGCGCAGCACGCGGCGTACCGCGTCCAGTTCCTCCTCCCCGAGGTCGGGGCTGGCAAGCCGGATCCGGGCGTTGTTGTCAGGCACCTAGGGTCCTTTCTGGTGTGTGAGCGATCGGATCGCCGTCATGGCTGGCAGTGGCGCCGTCCCGCGCCAGGACCGTCCAGACGGTGTGCAGGAGGATCTTCAGGTCGAGCAGCAGGCTCTGCCGGCACAGGTACTGCAGATCCCACTCGATCCGTTCCGGCCAGCTCAGTTGCTGCCGTCCGCGTACCTGTGCCAGGCCGGTCAGGCCGGGTGTCGCCCGCAGCCGCAGCCTCTGCCGGTCGGTGTACCGGCCCACCTGGTAGGGGAGCGTGGGCCGGGGTCCGACCAGGCTCATCTCCCCGCGCAACACGTTGATCAGCTGGGGCAGTTCGTCGATCGACAGCCGACGCAGCCACCGGCCGACCGCGGTCACCCGTGCGATTCGGGTGCTTTCCGGCGTGGCCGCCCCGTCCGGCGGATCCCCCATCGTCCGCAGCTTGAGCAGGACGAACAGCCGTCCGTCGCGGCCGACCCGGGGCTGCCGGAACAGCACCGGCCTGCCGTGCGCGAGTAAGTGCGTCAGCGCGGCCGCCGCGCAGATCACCGCGGCCGGCCCGATCAGCAGGCAGACCACGAGGAGGTCGAGCTGTCGCTTGCCCTGGTAGGACCGCCGGTTGCTGGCCGCGGTGGCGAACGCCGGCCCTGCGGCGGCGGGCGGGACGAGCGTGACCGCCCCACGTCGGCGCCGCGTCGTCCGGGCGGTCACTGGCCGGCCTCCGCTGGTTCGGGCGACGCGGGGCGGGCGGGCGGTGCCGTTGGTTTCCCGGGCACCGGCACCGGCACCGGGCCGGGCGCGGCGGTGAGCCGGACCAGGGCCGCGCGCACCTCGTCGGGATCGGTGAGGTGACCGATCTCCGTCACCCCACCGGGTTCGAGCGCCGGTACGGGCACCTGCCTGACCAGCGGGTGCCGCGGCCGGTGGTCGCGCTCCCCGGCACCCAGCAGGTCCTCGAGCAGCTTCTCGCCGGGCCGCAGCCCGGTGAACACGATCTCGACCCGGTGCGACGCCGTGGCCGCCATTCGGCGCGCGAGGTCGGCGATGCGGACCTGCTCGCCCATGTCCAGGACCAGCACCTCGCCGCTGTGCCCCACGGTCACTGCCTGCAGGACCAGCTGAACGGCCTCGGTGGCCGTCATGAAGTACCGGGCGACCTGCGGATGCGTCACGGTGACCGGGCCGCCCGCCGCGATCTGCGCGGACAGCGAGTCGAGCAGGGAGCCGCGGCTGCCCAGCACGTTGCCGAATCTGACCGACACCCAGGTTCCCGGCGCCTGCTCGGCCATGTGCGCGGTCAACCGTTCCGTGATCCGTTTCGACGTACCGAGCACGCTCACCGGGTCGGCGGCCTTGTCGGTGGAGATGTTCACGAAGGACTCCACACCGCAGGCGGCCGCCGCTCGCAACACGTTCAGCGTGCCGGCCACGTTCGTCTTCAGCGCCTCCGACGGGTACCGCTCCAGGAGGGGGAGATGCTTGACCGCTGCGGCGTGGAACACGATCTCCGGCCGGGCCTGCGCGAACACCTCGCTGATCCGGGCGGCGTCCCTGATGTCGGCGAGCACGGTCTCGTCGGAATCGAGCAGCGCACGGCCGTGCAGCGCGAGCTGGATCGCGTGCAGGGCGGATTCGTCCCGGTCGAGCATCACCAGCGACGCGGGGTGCAGCCGGTGCAGCTGGCGGCACAGTTCGGAGCCGATCGAACCGCCGGCGCCGGTGACCAGGATCCGCCGCCCGGCGAAACGGCTGGCAGCCGCCGTCAGGTCGAGGCGGATCGGCTCGCGTCCCAGCAGGTGGGTGATCCGCGGGTCGCGGACGCCGTCGATCCTGGCCGAGCCGGAGACCAGCTCGTGCACCGGCGGAATGACCTTGGTCGTCAGCCCGGCCGACTCGGCCAGCGACACCAGGTCCGCGATCACCCGACCGTCGCCGCGCCCGCCGGCGATCGCGATCACCACGATCTGGGCCCCGGTCTCGGCCGCGACCTCGGCGAGCCGCTCCCGGCCACCTCGCACCCGGACACCGCAGATCCTCAGCCGGTGCTTGCCCGGGTCGTCGTCCAGCAGGGCAACCGGCTGGTACCGCGCGCCGCGCTGGCCGGCCAGCCGGTGCACCAGTTGCGTGCCCGCACTGCCTGCGCCGAACACGATCACCTTGACCGCAGCCGGTGCCGGCCGTCTCGGCCTGCGCCGGACGGCGGCGACCGCAGCCCGTGCGGTGATCATCCCCAGGGCGCTGACCATGGCGGCGATCTCCGCCACGGCCGGCCTTTCGCCCATCAGCGGGAACCGGTCGCCGCCGACGGCCTCCAGGCAGAGCGCGGTCAGCCCGGCGGTGCCCAGCACGGCGCCCAGCTCCGCGCGGCTCTCCAGCTGAAACCGCCCGGAGTACAGACCGCACACCGCTCCGGCCAGGACCGCGGCCACGGAGGTGGTGAGGCAGGCGAGGACCCCGGGGCCGCTGACGGCCGACACGCCGCCCTCGCCGTTCGGGTCGACGATCAGCAGACTGCACGCCCAGACGAGCGCGTCGGCGGCGGCCCAGGCCACCCGCGCGCGACGGCGGGCGGTGACGTGAGACCAGCTGGTGGTTTCGATATGCGGCCGAGTGAGGTCGGTCCGTTCGGCGGCCGCAGCAGGGCGGACCACCGCGTGACTGGCACATTCCCCGTGCAACGTGGCTCCCGATCAAGCCGGATCGTTCGTTCCCCGTTCGAACGCCCTGTCTGCGGTGCCGGCACGAACGGTGCCGAACATGACAGGGCGCCATGTCTGAGAGTAGTTGAACGATTACTGATGGTAGTGTGAATCATGACAGAGATTTTTGACCGCGCACCTGCAGACACGGTGAGAAGGCGAGACGGGTATGGCATTGCGGAGTCTCCTCGGATTGATCAGGGATCGTTGGAAGCTCATCGTCGTCGTGACTTTGCTGGCCGGAGCCGTCAGTGCGGGCTTGACCGCACGGGCGGCCCGCACGTACTCCTCCAGCCTCACCTTCCTGGTTTCGGCGCAGGTCGATTCGTCCAATGTGATGCAGGCCTACCAGGCCGGCCTCCTGTCCCAGCAGAAGCTCGAGTCCTACGCCAACCTGCTGACCGGCCCGATGCTGGCGGCTGCCGTGGTCAAGACGGGTGAACTGAAGGTCGATGCGCGCGAGTTGCAGTCGCGGATCTCCGCGAAGGCGGTCCCGCAGACGGTGCTGCTGCGGGCGACCGTGACCGGAGACTCGCCGGCGCAGGCGCAGGAGATCGCGCGTGTGATCGCGGTCGTCTTCCCGCAGCAGATCAACCAGCTGGAGCGCCCGGAGACCGGCGGGGCCTCGACGGTGGTGATCCGGGTGGTCGCCCAGCCCAGCTATTCTTCCGAGCCCGTGTCGCCGAAGCCGGTCCGCAACATTGCCGCAGGCCTGGCCCTCGGCCTGCTGGCCGGGCTCGGCCTGGCCGCCGTCGCCCGCACGCTGGACACCTCGCTCAAGACCGCCGAGCAGGTCACCCATGCGCTCGGCGGGAAGCCGGTACTCGGCGCCATTCCGTACGACCCGGCCGCGCGGGGCACCCCGGTGCTGTACGACGCCGATCTGGTCGGTTCGAGGATGGAGGCGTTCCGCAAGCTCCGGGTCGCCTTCGGGTTCGTCCAGGTCGACGCGCCACGCAAGGTGATCATGTTCACCAGCGCGATGCCCCATGACGGCAAGAGCACCACGGTCTGCAATCTGGCGGCCGCGCTGGGCACGGCCGGCACCAAGGCGATCATCGTCGAGTGCGATCTGCGCAGGCCTCAGGTCGGCAGGTACCTCGGGCTGCCGAACGGAGCCGGTCTCACGGACGTCCTGCTCGGCCGCGCCTCCCTGGACGACGCCGTCCAGACCTGGGGCGACGACGACGTGGACGTACTGACCAGCGGCACGCTGCCGCCCAACCCGGGCGACCTGCTCGGCTCCCAGCGGATGGAACAGCTGATCGAGGATCTGCGATCGCGCTACGAGGTCGTGCTGCTCGACCTGCCGCCGACGCTGGCCTTCGCCGACGCGGCCGCGGCGGGCCAGCACTGCGACGGCGCGATCGTCGTCGCCCGGCACGGTCGGACCCGCATCGAGCAACTGCGCAGGGTCGTCGAATCGCTGACCGCGGCCGGCACTCCGGTGCTCGCCGGGGTGCTGTGCATGGCACCTCAGCGCCGGGACACCGACGGCGGCTGGCTGTACGGCTACCGCTACTACCAGGCCGAGAAGCCCCGCAAGTACGGCACCCGGGTGACCCGTGCGCGCGCCGCACGCACCAGGACCGGCGCCGGCGCCCAGGCTGGTGGCCAGCAACTCCCTGGCAGCGCCGTGGACGCGGACACGGCTCCGCCGGTCGCGCGCTGACCACGGCGGGCCCCGGTGACCACCTTCCGCCTCCGCTACGTCTGCACCGCGAACCTGTGCCGATCACCCCTGGCCGAACGGATCACCGAGCTGCGGATGCTGCCCGCTACCACCGGGCAGCCGTGGCTCGCCGTGACCAGTGCGGGCACCCACGGCCAGGACGGCCTGCCGATGCATCTCCCGGCCGCGGAACTCCTGACCGGGATCGGCGCCGATCCGGCCGGGTTCATCAGCCGCCGGTTGACGGCCGCCATGGTGGCCGGCGACGACCTGGTGCTGACCGCCGAACTGGCGCACCGGGACGCGGTCATCGCCTTGTGCCCGGCTGCCTCCCGACGCACCTTCCTGATCCGCGAGTTCGCCCGGCTGGTGCGCCACCCCCCGGTGACCGCCGGCCTGCACGCACCACGAGCCGCCGACGGGCCCGCGGCCGGGGAGGCAGCGCGGGAGCTGGTCGCGGCGGCGGCCCGATACCGCGGCCGGATGCCCTGGCAGGAGCCGGCCCTCGACGAGATCGCAGATCCGGACGGCACCGAAGCCATGCTCACCGCGTGCGCCAAGGACATCGACAGGGCGGTGACCCAGATCGTCACCGCCCTGCTCGGCCCGGCCCCGCAGCCCGCCACCGTGCCTGTACAGACCATCATCCCGATCGACGGAAAGGGCCCGCAAACATGAACCCAGCGGCCACCGAGCCAGCCGCAGAGCTCGAGAACGGTCCGGCATCCCCCGCGCGGGAGCGGCGGACGGGACCGGTGGTGCCCCCAGCCGCCGGCGCCGACCGCGACCCGGCGGAGACCGTCCGTGCCGACGTCTCCACGGGCCCGCCGAGTCGAAAGGAGCACCGGATCCGGATCGGCGAGCCACAGCTCGGTGTCGAGGAGGAGACCGCCGTCCTCGCAGTGCTCCGGTCCGGACAGTTGACCAGCGGCCCGCGCGTGGAGGAGTTCGAACGGGCCTTTGCCGCGGCCCACGGTTCCGCGCACGCCGTCGCGGTCAGCAACGGGACCACGGCGCTGGTCGCGGCACTGCGCGCGCACGGCATCGGGCCCGGCGACGAGGTGATCACCACACCGCTGACCTTCGGCGCGACGCTGAACGCGCTTCTCGAGGTGGGCGCCGCCGCGCGATTCGCCGACATCGACGACGACTTCCTGCTGGATCCGGCGGCCGTCGCCGCCGCGATCACGCCGCGGACCCGGGCGATCATGCCGGTCCACCTCTACGGCCTGCCGGCGGACATGCCGGAAATCACCGGGCTGGCCGAGCGCCACGGGCTCACCGTGATCGCGGACGCCGCGCAGGCGCACGGCGCCCTGGTAGCCGGGCAGTCCGTCGGAGCCGCCTCGACGGCGACCTTCTCCATGTACGGCAGCAAGAACATCACCTGCGGCGAGGGCGGCGTGGTCACCACCCCCGATGCCCGGATCGCCGACCGGCTGCGGCTGATCCGCAACCACGGCATGCGCAACCGCTACGAGCACCTGGTGACCGGCTCGAACTACCGGCTCACCGAGATGCAGGCCGCGATCGGTTCGGTTCAGCTCGGCCGCCTGCCCGAGATCAACCGCAGGCGTGCCGCCCATGCGGCCCGGCTGACCACCGGCCTGGAGGGCGTCCCCGGGCTGATCACCCCTCGGCAGCCGGCCGACCGGCTGCACGTCTGGCACCAGTACACCGTCCGCCTCACCGACGATGCACGGGCCGGGCGTGACGAAGTGATCGAGGCGCTGGACCAGGCCGGTGTCGAGGCGCGGGTGTTCTATCCGCGGCTGGCCTTCGACCACGACTGCTACCGCGACCACCCCCGGATCGCGCGCGGCGACACACCGCGCGCCGAGCTGATCACCCGCCAGGTGCTGTCCCTGCCGGTCCACCCCCGCCTGACCGACACCGACCTCGACCGGGTGATCGACGCCGTGCGGCGGACGCTGGAAAGCCCGGGCCCCGAGCCACACCCCAATCCCTGACGCATCGTCCGCGGAGTCGCTCGTTCCGGTCAACGTCGACCGCCATCTGCCGGTCACCGCTGGGATCACCGCGACCAGCGTGTTTACGTGGAGATGCGCATTCTCTGAATGCATCGCCGGCCATACGGCCGAGTACTCGGAAGGATCCTTCAATGAACAGCAGATCCGTCGTAGCAGAGGACAGACGCTCCACCGGTTTCCGAACAACCCTGCGGTGGGATCGTGGCTCCCTCGGAATCCTCATCGTGTTCCTCATCTCGGCCCTGGGCGCGGCGTTAGGCGCAGCGCCGTCGGCCCAGGCCCACCGCCCACCGGGCATCGCCTATCCGCCGTCCTCGTGCGCGGCAAGGGTGAGCACCGCGCTCGTGCCCGAGGGCGGATCGCTGACCGTCTTCGGCTGCGGCTTCGCCCCCCAATCGCCGGTGTCCATCGACGTCCTGAGCTCGGTCGTCCACCTGACGACCGTGCGCGCAGACAGCAATGGCGACGTGGTGGCGGAGGTGACCCTCCCCAAGGCGATCAAAGAGGGCCCGCACACCATCCGGCTGACCGGTGAGAACCCGGACGGGACCGAACGCGTCCAGAAAGTGGGCATCGAGGTCTACGAAGACGGGCACGGAGCACCGCCCTCCCCGCCGGGAACCGGCGGCCATGAGAACGGCGGCCATGAGAACGGCGGCCATGAGAACGGCGGCCATGAGGCCGGCGGGCTCGCCGGGACGGGGCTCTCCGGCATGACCTTCACCGTGGCCTCCGCCGGGCTTCTGCTGAGCGTCGGAAGCCTGACCCTGCTCCTGGTCCGCAGCCGTCGTCGGCGGGCACGTGCGAGCTGAGTTCCCCACTCACCGGGCGGATGAGCCCGAGCAGGCGGCCGGGCCGGCAAAGCACCGCAGGCCCGGCCGCCGGATCCTTCTCGGCGCCGCTGTGATCCTCCTGCCCCTGGCGGCACTGAGCGGCGGTGTGCTGCTCCAGGCACGGGCGGTGCACGCGCACCTCTCCGCAGCCCAACAGGACGTTGCCCGGCTTGCCGCCACGTTCGAACGCGGCGCGACGCCCTCCGAGCACGAGCTGGCCTCACTCAGGGAGCACACCGGCGCCGCCCGCAGGGCGACCTCCGCGCCCTGGTGGACGGCGCTCGGAGAACTCCCGCTGGCCGGCCGCCCCTTCCGTACCGTGCACGGCATCAGCGTGGCCGCCGACGAGGCGGCCACGCAGGTGCTACCGGACGCGGTGCGGCTGCGCGAGGTGGCCGACCCTGCCCGGATCATGCGCCAGGACGGCGGCGTGGAACTCGAGCGGCTGGCGGCGGCCGAGCCGGTGCTGGCCCGCATCGAGACGAACCTCCAACATATCGGGCACAACCTGACCGCGCTGCCGGGCGCCACCGGCATCGGCCGGCTGGACGCCGCGCGTGTCAGGCTGACCGCACAGGCGGCGCGCCTGGCACGGTCGGCCGAGAGTGCCCGCACGGCGGTGCGGATGCTCCCCCCGGTGTTGGGCGAATCGGGCCCGCGTTCGTACTTCTTCGGCTTCCAGACCAATGCCGAGGCCCGCGGCACCGGCGGTCTCGTCGGCGTCTTCGGCATCCTCACCGCCGACCACGGGCGGATCACCGTTCACGATCTGTCCTCCGACGACGCGTTGACGTCCGTCCCCGAACCGGTCGTCGACCTCGGCCCGGACTTCGAGAGCAGGTACGCGGGCGGTGACAGCACCCGGCTGATGGCCAACTCCAACCTCTCCGCGCACTTTCCGTACGCGGCGCAGATCTGGACCGGCTTCTGGCGCCAGAAGACCGGCCAGCAGCTGGACGGGGCGATCGCCACCGACCCGGTGGGGCTGGCTCGACTACTGGAGGCCACCGGCCCGGTGCAGCTACCGGACGGAGAACAGCTGACCGCCGCCAACGCGGTCGCGCTCACCGAGAGCACCGCCTACACCCGCTACACCGACAAATCGGCCCGTAAGGACTTCCTCATCCAGGTCGCCCAGTCGGTCACCGAGGCCCTGCTGCACGGCCGGCACGACCCGGTCGCACTGCTACGGGCCCTGCACCAGCTCGCCGGCGACGGCCGACTGCGGATTTGGAGCACCGACCCGCACACGCAGGAGGCTCTCGAGGACACCGAACTGGCCGGCAGCGTGCCGCAGCAGAACGGCCCCTACGCGGCTCTGGTGGTCAACAACTCCGCCGGGAACAAGCTGGACTACTATCTGGACCGATCACTGCGCTATGAACTGGCGCCCTGCGTCGCCGGGATGCGCGAGAGCCTCGTCCGCGTCCGGCTTGCCAACAACGCCCCGGTCTCCGGCCTGCCGGAGTACGTCAGGCTCCGCTCCGACGACCGCACGCACCCGCATTCGCCCGGTTCCACACGGATCTGGGTCTCGCTCTACGCCACTGTGGGAGCGCAGTTCAGGGGCGCCGAGCTGGACGGACGACCGCTGCCGATGTCGCTCGGGACCGAACGCAGCCACCCGGTGCTGGCCAGCGAGGTCGAGCTGGAGCCGGGCCAGGTACGGGAGTTGGTCATCCACCTGCGCGAACCCGCCTCGGCCCGGCCACCGGTGGTGCCGGTGCAGCCACTGGTGCGGCCGCAGACCACCCAGGTGGTCGCCGCACCGTGCCAAGAGCCGAACTGACGCCACCGCGGGTCGACTGCAGGACGGCGCGGTGTCGACGCCGACGCCGCAGATCACCGGTTGAATCCCGTCCGCGGCACCGGCACCGGCACCAGTACCGGTGCCGGTGCCGGTGCCGGTGCGTCAGTGATCCGGTTTTGACCGTTGACTTCCGCTCTCCCGCCCTGATCGACGCGCTGTGCGGGGGAAAGGTCCCCGGCTCACCCGCGTTCCACAGGCTGACATGTTCAGTCCGGCTGTCCTCGGCGATGCTCATCGCCGCGTTGATGCCGTCCAGGCCTGTTCCGTGAGCCCGCAAGTTCTCGGTCCTCGCAGATGATCTTCATGGAGCCGGCGAGGAATTCCTGCCGTGCGTCGGCCACCCGGGACGAGTACCGAAGCCGCACGATGATCAACCTGCCGGTGGGCACTGACAACCGTGCCGGGGCTCCGTCCCGTAATCGGTGGTAGCGCTGTGTGGTGATCACTGGAGAGGATGCGGTGGCGGAGCAGGGGGAACCCGGCTCGGCCATGCATCTGCACCGCGGGGTCCTCGGCCCGGCGTCGGCGCGGGCGGTCGCGACAGGGATCGACCGGTGTGGGCTTGTAGCGGGGTGCCCGGCGCTCTGCGGTGGGCTCCTTCATGCGGGCGTAGCGCTTGACGGTGTGCAGTGCGATGTCGAGGCGGCGGGCGCATTCGAGCAGCCCGACGCCCTGGCCGAGCAGATTGTGGACCTGCTGTCGGCGTTCGCGGGTGGTCTGCTCGCGGACGCCTCCGGGCCTGGTGGGGTTCACCGTGGTCGCCCAGCAGGCGGCGTGGGAGCGGACCTCGGCCAGGACCTTTCCGTACAGGTTGGACCACAGGTGCCACCGGTCGCTGACCGGAAAACCAGGGGGTTGGCCGGGCAGCACGGGATGGCCCGTCGGCGTTCGGTGACGGCGGGCTGTGGACGGGGAGGTCGGCTGGTCGCGGGGGTGAGGGTGGCGTCGTGGCCGAGGGCTTTCAGCCGGCGGACGAGGTCGCGGGTCCTGCGGGCGGGATCGAGGTGGCGGGTGTGCCAGTCGGGCCCGAGATCGTGGTAGCGGGCGTAGGGGTCGGTCATCAGGTGCCGGACGGCGACGAGGATGGAGCGGGCGACGGCGACCAGGGCTTTCATGTGGCCACGGCGTTTGACCGGGCGGCGGTGGCGGGCGCCGAGGAAGGTGTCGGTGCGGGCGGCGGAGATCGCGGCCTCGCCGAGCGCGCCGCGCAGCCACGGGTTGCCCTTCCCGGTCGGGCCGCTGGTGTGCTTGCCGCCGGACTGGATGGCGCGCGGGGACAGTTGGGCCCAGGAGACGAGGTGGCCGGGGGTGGGGAAGACGGCGGCCATGTCCAGGCCGGTCCCGGCGAGGATCACCTGCGCGGTGCCCGGGCCGACGCCGGGGGTCTCGTCCAGGCGCTCGACGTCGGTCAGGGCCAGCAGCAGGCCCTGGCCCGGTGTGTCGTTGCCGCTCGCGCCGGAGGCGGGAGCCTCCGGGCCGGGGCCGGAGGCATCGGCCGGCTGCGCGAACAGGTGAGTGATGCGGGCAGTGAGGCGATCGGTCTGCACGGTGAGGTGGTCGATCATGTCGAGCAGCGTCCGCAGCATGAAGGCGTGGTGCTCGTCGAAGCCGCCGCGCAGGGCCTCGGCCGGGCTGGGACGGGGACGCCTTGACCTTGCCGTGCGCGAGGGAGGCCAGCTGGTGCGGGGAGCCTTCTCCGGCGATGAGTGCCTCCAGCATCGCGCGGCCGGAGGCACCGTAGATGTCGGAGAGCACGGTGGACAGCTTGATCTCGGCGTCTTCCAGGAGTTTTCCCCGCGCTGCTTGTGGCGGGTGCGTTCGTGGGTCAGCACCGCGCGGGTGCGGGTCAGGTCCTGCAGCTCGCGGACCGGCTTCGGGGGCACGAACGAGCGTCGCAGCATGCCGCGTTCGGCGAGTTTGGCCGGCCAGACCGAGTCCAGCTCGACGGTCTTCGGGCGGCCGGGACGTTCTTCACGTCGCGGGCGTTGACGAGCCAGCAGTCCAGTCCGCGGGCCTCCGACAGGAAGAACCAGGCTTCCAGTGGGTCGACTTGCCTCCATCACCACCTGGGTGACGCCCTGGCAGATCAGGTGGTCGGCCAGGTCCAGGATCGCCCCGGAGGTCGCCGCGCAGTGGAAGACCCGCTGCACTCGCCGGCCCGAGCCGTCGTCGTGCGGGACCCGCACGCACACCATGCCCGAGGCCTTGGCGATGTCGATCGCCGCAACCCGTTCCACCTTCTCGACCGACTCCTCGGTCACCTCATCGACGCCCTCGGCGCCGACCGTGGCATCCGCCACCGTCCGTCTCCCAGCTCTCGAACCAGCACCACGAAGCGGTGCCCGCCCGCAGGGGACCGAGGGAAGACGAGAATCTGACCGACGTGCTCGAAGCAACAGTGCGCGGCCCCTCAAGCGCCCCCGCACCAGACCGACCCACAGGCTCAAGATCCCACGAAACGACCGGAGTCCACCGGGCGAGGAACCGGCCCACATGTTTTCACGCCCGCAGGCGTCCCCGCCCGGGGCCAAGATGACTGACCTGCACTGCTTCGGGGAGGGTCTGGCGGGTCGCCTCGCCGTAGGAGCCGGAGCCGTCGTGGCAGACAAACGTACTCGATCCCGGGGTGCTCGCGCAGCCGTGCGACCAGGGTCTGGGTACTGCGGTCGGGCAGGACGTCGATCCGCTTGCCGCTCTCGGCGTCGATGAGCACGGTCGCGTAGCGGTGCCGGCGTTTGAGGGCGAAGTCGTCGACGCCGAGCACACGCGGAACGCGTGGCGGCGGCGATGCCCGGCGCATGAGCATGCGCAGGTGGTCGAGCGAGAGATGCAACAGGCCAGGGCACGGGAGAGGCGGGCGCCCGCCCGGCCCGATAACTCCTTCACCACGGATCCGAGCCGGTCGGCCAGGCGAGTAGTGCGGCACCGGTAGCGCTCCACGACGCCGGGAACCTGATCGCGGAACATCTGCCGCGAGCAGCCGAGCGCCAGGCACACCGGCCGCCGCAGCCTCGCCCGGACCACCACCCGGCGGCCGTCCACCGGCACGTCCGTCACCGTCCGCCAGTGATTCCGTGCACCTTCGCGGGTCGGCACCCCGCACACCAGGCACGGCACCCGGCCATCCCCGGTCCGGGCCGTCACCCGGACCACCTCACCGCCATCCGCCACATCCTCGACGACCAACGCCGACGACCCGGAAAACACCACACCCACAACAGAGTTGGCTCATCCACACTTCATGATTACAGTCAGGTGCACAGTGTCACCACCGACTACGAAACAGGCCGAAATCCGGACAGACCCCCTTGACTCGGCGTGACTGGTGTGCCAATGATGGGGGCCTGGTACCTAGTAGCCAGGCGTAGTGGTCGGCGCAGAAGCGCCCGAGACGGCCGACGCCATTTCTGGGCCGGGGGTGTGCGGGGCGGGGCATCGCACCGGGGGTTTCGTTCCAGGCCCGTGCGTCGTGACAGTGTCTCTTCCCATCTCCTCGGGCACTCCTGTGTCCTTTTTGAGGGACTCTCCGCGATGTGCTTCACCTCGCCCCGCGACACCTCCCGTGTCCGGTGCGCAACGATCGACAGCCATGCCACGCCATCGAGTTCGCCGCCCGGCGCACCGCCCTCAGCGCTCCTTTCGACCTGCACTCTCTGTGTATTCGAGCGGCTACCGCGCTGCGCGGTACGGATCGCTCGAACGGTCAACCCGCGCGTCGTTGCAAGGCGCCGTGCGCCGGCACCGTCGACGGGGAGCGCGTCATGACGGCGGACGCCGCCGGCGGCTCGCCGATCAACCTCCGCCACGGCTCCGCTCCTGCCACCGCATCCGCGCCCTCCGTTTCAGCTCCCCGGAGGATCTGCGGGAACAGCCGGGCCTGCGCTCAAGCACCGAGAACGGGTCGCGGCGTCCGTGGGCCGTGCTGCGGCATTCGCGACGCCGCACTGCCGAGTCTGGACGTTCTCGTCGCACTGGTCGCCGCGACCGCGCACCGTATCCGGTGGCCGGAGCCGCCGACCGTCCTGGGCCGAGCATCCCGTGCTGCTGACCGCAGCGCCCGGAAGGGACGGCCTGGAACGAACGGCGGCGACACCGAAGCTGCCTGCCCTCGCCTTGCCGCCCGTGATTCGCTTTACACCCCCTTGATGGCTTTAAAGCCGACCTTGACGCGTCGGGCGAGCCTGCTTCGTCCGGTGCACCCGGTTTCGGCGAGCTGCATGGAGGCGTGTTGGCGTGGTGCGGCCGCGTGGACACCCGCTTCGGGACCAGCCGACGCCGCAGCGGCCCCCTGGAGAACTTCCTGATCTTGGCGCCGCCGTCGGCCCGGGTCTGATCCCCTGCTCACCCGTGGGGGAGGACCAATCCCGGCACCGGGGGCGTGGGAGTCCGGTCTTTCGCAGCGTCATGCGACGGATTACCTGAACGACCCTCGGGAAATGTCGAGCGAAATTCCTGGTCGATTACCGATCGCAGTTGCCGACGAGTCGACGTCGCAGTGCGAACCGCCCGCCGGCAGGGCTGACGAACCACACCAGGCCGATGATCAATTCATTTCCGGAATTCCCGAGAAATCTCGGCACGTGCGCAACAAATCACACCATGTGGCGCCCGGCAGGTTTCCCGACCCTTTCCATCCAGCTAAGGATTCTCCCGTGACCAACTCGCACTCCTCGACAAAGAAGCGCCGGCGAATACTCCCGCGGGCGCTGCCAGGCCGAATTCGCCCTCTTCAAGGAAGTCCGGCGAAGCGGACGCCGGTCCGCCGGATCCAGGAACCGGCGGCAGGACCCCGCAGTCGGCGGAGATTTCTCCGGCCGGGCGTGGCCACGACTGTGGCGATGGCCATGTTCTCACTCCCGGCCATTCCGCTGATGGCGGGTACGGCGGCCGCGACACAGCAGGTCTCCCCTTCGGCAGATGCTGGCGCCGTTGATGACACGGACTACATCCAGCAGCTTCTCAACAATCCGAAGAACGGCGTAGTGGATCTGCCGTACCGCCCCTCCTCCGCGCCGTTCATCATCAGGCCCGGCCTTACCATCCCGCGAGGCGAAGTAATCAACGGACACGGGACGACCCTCAAGGTCAAGGACAACTACGGCGACTATCGCGCCATCATGACGGCTCCGCCAACCACGGACCTTTCCGGCCTCAAGATCACGGGCATCGTCTTCGACCAGAACGCGTCAGGAAACCCGATTACAACGAGCCCGACGCCGGCTTCGCCACGGTTCGTCCTCGCCTTTCTCGCCGGCACGGGGATCACCATAACGCAAAACATGTTCATCAACACAAACAATACGAACACGGTCGTCACCGGAAGTGCGACGCGCGACGTCGTCCTGTCCTACAGTACTTTCTCGACCGTAAACGTCCCGTGGCACGACCATTCTTCCGTCTACACTTCGGGCACCAATACCGTGATCTATGGCAACAAGTTCAACGGTAACGCCTCCCTTGCGGCCGCCATCGAAGTGCACGGCGACAAGGTGAACATCCAGAACAACACGATAAATGACTACTACCGCGGAACCAACATTGTTGCCTCCAACACCACCTTCTCGAACAACACCGTCTACCGGGCCGCGAACGTGGTCGATCTCTGGTCAACCGTGGCGCCGGGCCTCCACGACGTAACGATCACGCAAAATCGAATACAGATCGATCTCGCCCACTGGGAACAGGTGCTGAAATCACTCGGCCGCACCATGCCGGCTCGGCAGTACACGCAATTCGTCATCTACGACGCGGTTTCGACCTACCCGTTCACTAGAATCTCCATCCAGAACAACACATCAATTCCACTGCAATGAACCGTCGCCCTGAAAGGGCGGCCCGTCTCACCGCCGCGCTGTGCCACCGCGCCCCGCAACGGCTCCGTATGCCAGTCGATGCCTCGCGCGAGCCGAAGTCCCCCGGGATCTTGGACGGCTCGATACTGCTGCTGCTTTCATCAAGTCGTTGGCATAGAACGGGTGTTGGAGTGGTTTGGGTGGCTGGGAGTGGGGTGTGCCAGGGGTGCCTGTTCAGGTGATTCGAGTCCTTGATCGATTGATGGATCGCCAGTTCCTGACTGACGGTGCGTATGGTGACGGGGTGGACACCGAGGGTTGCTCCTCCTGTGTGGTGCTGCGGTCGGAGAATGCCGGGCAGGCCGAGTTGATCGCCGTGCTGACGCGGCGGGTGGAGGCGCTGGAGCTCCGGCTCCGGCTCCGGCTCAACCGGGAGGGCATCGCAGTGGCCTGGTGCACCGTGGAGCGCCTGACGCGCGAGCCGGGCCTGTCCGGCGCGGTCCGCGGCAGGAAGCACCGCACGACGGTGCCGGATCCGGCCGCCGCCCTGCCGACCTGGTGAACCGCAGGTTCGACCGGCCGGCGCCGAACCGGCTGTGGGTCACCGACTTCACGTACGTGACACACCCTGTCCGACACCGCCTACGTGGCGTTCGTCATCGACGTCCACGCGCGCCGGATCATCGGCTGGTCGGCGGCCGGCCACATGCGCACCGGTCTGGTCCTGGACGCCCTGGGGATGGCGGTGGCCGCCCGGTTCCGCGCCGGCGCCACCGACCTCACCGGCCTGGTCCACCGGTTGAGTCCGGTCAGTACCTTGCCATTCGGTACACCGACCATCAACAGGGGGCCGGGATCGCACCGTCCGTCGGCACGGTCGGCGACGCGCTGGACAACGCCCTCGCCGAGAGCACCATCGGCCTGTTACAAGACCGTGGTCATCAAGCCGAACGGGCCGTGGCAGTCCCTGACCGACGTCGAGATCGCCACCCTGACCTGGGTCGACTGGTACAACAACCACCGTCTGCACACCGCCTGCGACGACCTCACCCCCGCCGAGGCCGAACAGTCCCACCACGATCACCACCGCGACCCCGTCCGGGCCGCTCATCCAACAAACCGAGTCCCCGGACACACCGGGGCGGTTCAGTGCCGCCCGGGAGGTTCTTTCCTGCCGACTGGAGGGTGCGCAGTGAGAACTTCGCCCACGAGACCAGGTGGCCCGGAATGGGGAAGACGCTCATGTCGAGGCCGATCTCCGCAAGGATGATCTGTGCGGTGATGGCGCCGATGCCCGGGATCTCGTCCAGCCGCTCCACTGGAGTAAGTGCGCCACCGACCGGAGCCGGCCTCTCGGAGTCACCGTCCGCTTGCGGCCCTGACAGCTCTGTCAAGGACGTCTCGATGTGCCGTGTCAGGTCCTCGATCCGGCTCTGGACGTGGTCGATTGCCGCAAGCAGGGAGCCCAGCACGTAGGCGTGGTGTTCGTCGAACCGGCCGTTCAAGGCCGTCACCAGCGCTCCGTTGGATGCTCCCCCACCCCGCCCCACCTGACCGGCCATCACATCACCGTCAAGAATCACCTGAACAGAGACCACGCGGGAACATGCATTCGCCGTGGGGCATTTGGTACGTTTTAGTCCGTGTTGAGGCTGATGAAGGTGACGGCGAGACTCACCACCGGATGGTCAGGCATCGCCCGGGCAGGCACGGATCGACGTGGAAACGGCAGCAGGAGACCGGCCGCCGCCTCGATGATGCACCACCCGGCCCGGACGGTCACGACAGGGCGTAGCCGCCGCGGACTGTGTCGCCTGTCGTCTGCGGTTCATGCTGCGGTTCTTGCCGTCGTGTGGACGCTGATCTCGGTGGTGGCGGGTCCGTTGCAGGTGGCCCGGGCCGTGGGCGAGTGCACGGCGAGTCTGTGCGTCCTGAGTGCGAGCGCCGCGAACGCCCTGTACGTCCACCCCGGCAGCCTGCAGGTCACCGGCAGCATCCTGGTCAACTCGACGAACAGTCAGGCCGCACTGGTCAGCGGCACCACCACGGTCACCGCGATCGGGGGCACCATCGGCGGCCCGGCCGCGCCGGCCGGCTTCGCCACCTCGGGCGGCGGCTCGTACAACCCGGCGCCGACCAACCAGAGCGCCGGCACCGACCCGTACGCCGCCCTGGCCCAGTGCCCGGCCGCCGCGGCCTGCCCCACCACCCCGGCCACCCCGTACCCCAGCGTCAACCACATCGTCTCCGGCACCCAGACGATCAACCCCGGCGTCTACACCAACATCACGAACCTGGCCGGCACCCTCGCGCTCAACCCCGGCACCTACGTCGTCACCGGTGGCATGACCGTCTCCGGCGGGAAGCTGACCGGCACCGGCGTGACGATCTACCTCGCCTGCCCGACCTACCCCACCGCGTGCGCGGCGTCCACCAGCGGCGCGTTCCTCACCGACCAGACCGGAGGCAAGACCACCCTCAGCGCACCGACCACCGGGGCCTTCACCGGCTTCTCCGTCATCGCCGACCGCAACAACACCGCGGCGGTCACGGTCTCGGGAAACGGCTCGTGGCTCACCGGCGGCGGCACGGTCTACACCGCCGCGGGGAAGCTGACGGCCGCCTCCGGAGGCAAGGCCAGCTTCACCCGGGCGGTCGTTGGCACCGTCGAGACCAGTGGCAGCAACGCCACCCAGCTCAGCATCATCCCCACCACCGGCACACTGTCGATCACCGTGCCCACCACCAAAGCCCTGGGTAGCGCCGCACCCTCCGGCACCGTCAGTGCGGCCCTCGGCACGGTGACCGTCACGGACCAGCGAGGACTGGCCACCAGCACGTGGACGGCGACGGTGACCGCCACGAACTTCACCACCGGCGGTGCCACGACCGCCGAGACGGTCACCGCCTCGAATGTCTCCTACTGGTCCGGAGCCGCGACCAACTCCACCGGCACCGTGACAGTGTCGCCCGGCCAGGCCGACGCCCCGGCCGCACAGGCGCTCAGCAGTGCGAGGACCGCCTTCAGCTCCACCGGCAACGGAAACAGTTCCGCGGCCTGGAACCCCACGGTGGTGGTCACGCTCCCCGCCGCCGCGGTGGTCGGCACCTACACCGGTACCGTCACCCACTCCGTCGCCTGACTCCGAGGATGTAGACGGCGCCGCCCGGAGTCTGACTCTTCGCCCGGCCGACGCTCCGGCTGCCCTTGCACGAATCGTCGGCGGTCCGGGCCGTGCCGCTGCACAGGCGCCCGGTCAGAGGTCCCGTCACAGTCTTGTCCTGCAGCCCGACCGGCACGCGCGCCATCCCTCGCACGTCGCACGGAAGGACAGTGGCACCGGCACGGCAGACGAGATGGTGGTGGTCCGGGACCTGGACCCCCACGCCGACTTCCACCGGCCGCCGTGATCGCCTCCATCGGCCGGCACTTGGCCACCGCGTCGTTCCCCACCACCCCTGACGGTTACCGTCGCCTGCCGAAGTGGCTGCGCTCGCACGATGGCATCCCGAAGATTCGCGACGGCGTCGTGGAAGCCGTCCGGGCCCTGTGCGTGGTCCGCCGCTCGGCCGTCAAGGCCCGCCCCCGGACGATCAACCAGATCCGCACACTCGTCGTCACCGCCCCCGGAGAGGTCCGCGAGAACTGTGTGGTCTGCCCGCGAGTGAGCTGATCAGGACCCAGGCCCGGCCCCGACCCGGACACCGCCCGCCCCCGCCTGCGCGGTCCGCACCGCACTGCGGCGCTCGCTCGCCGTTGTCAGTACCCCACCGATGAGATCGCCACCGCGGACGCCGAGCTCAGCCACTCGTCGCGCATGCCGTTCCCGACCGGTCGCACTGCCCGGGGTCGGCACCACCTGCATGCGGCTGGCCGAGCTCGCCGAGCGCGGCATGGTCCGCGCCTCGTTCGTGCCGCCGAAGCCGGTGCGCCGGCTGCGGGACCTCACACGCACCCGTATCGCGTTCACGCAGGACCGCACCCGCCACAAGCACCGCGTCGAGAAGGCCCTCGAAGACGCCGGATCAAGCTCTCCAGCGTGGTCTCCGACCTCTTCGACGTCTCCGGCCGGGCCGTGCGCGACGCCCCGGCCGCCGGCGAACGCAACCCGCGCGCGCTCGCGGAGCCGGCCAGAGGCAGCCCGGTCACCGAGCGCCAACCACTCGTCGAGGCACTGACCGGTCAGTTCGAGGACCATCACAGCCGTCCCCTGCGGATCCTGCTGGACACCGTCGACCACATCACCGGCAGATCTCCGAACTCGACCGGCACATCACCGCGCTTCTCGGCGGGTTGGCCGACCCGGCCGCCGCTGCCGAGCACGACGGCGCGTCAACCACCGCCGCCGGACGCCCCGGGCCCGAGCTGGTCGAGCGCCTCGACGCCGTCCCCGGAGCCGGAGCGGCCGCCGCGCAGATCATCCTCGCCGAGATCGGCCTGGACATGAACCGCTTCCCCAGCCCGGAGCACCCGGTCTCCCGGGCCAAGCTCTGCCCCCGGACCATTCAAGTCCGACACGAAGAACACCACCGGCCCAGCCGGCCGGGGCAATCCCCGGCGCAAGGGCGCCCTGGGCGAAGCAGCCAACGCCGCGACCCCGCACCGACACCTTCCTCGGCGCACGCCACCGCCGGATCGTCAAACGCCGGGGACCACGCCGAGGCACTGGTCGCTGTCGCCCGCTCGATCCCCGTCATAGCCTGGCACCCGATCAACGACCCCGCCGCCCGCTACCAGGACCTCGGCGCGGACCGGCACCAGCGCCGCCTGAACAGCGCCCGCAAGTCCTGCGACCCCGTACGCCGGCCCCAGGCTCTCGGCCACCAGGTCACCCTCGCGCCCACTGCCTGACCGAACCCGCTCACGCGTTCGTCCGTCCCGCTCCGCGAAACGGACGCTGCCGCCTGCCCAGCAGAGGTTCGATTTTCCGTTCAGCATCGCCGCACTCCCCCGGTCGACGAACGCGCGGGCAGGCGCGGGCAGGCCTTCAGCCCGCCCGCCTGCGGCGCACCATCCCGTAGCCGCAGGCGACCAGGAGCACGACGACCGCCGCACCCACGGTGATGCCCGGCATCACCGAAGCGGCGTCCACCACGTCGGGTCTGACCGACGCACCGGTCTGGGAGCCGCTGGGGAAGGTGAGGGTGGCCGTGACGGTGCGTTGGACCAGGCCGCTGACCAGTGTGAGGCGGACCTTCCAGGGGCCGTTGGGAAGCTGCCTGTCCAGGGGGACGGTGACGGGCTCCCTCTCGCCGACGCCGAGCGTGGTGCCGAGGTTCGCCGTGAAGGGACCGGCTCTGAGCGATCCCGGCCCGTCGGTCATCGTCAGGGACCCGGTCAGGTCGAGGGCGCGCTTGCCGGTGTTGCGGACCTTGGCCACCACCTTCGGGGTCCCGTCGGGCGCGCGCGCGGGAGTGAGCTCCTCGATCTGGAAGTCGGACGGCGGCTCCCCACCGGGACCGACGTCGAGGTAGATCCTCACTCCCACGCGGTTGACCAGGCGGACGTTCGCCGTCGGGCCCGTGTTGCCCGCGACCTGCGCCCAGACGACCGCGTACCGCTCGCCGACGGACGCCTTCGGCGGCACCCGGACGCTGACCCGGACCACGGCCGTGCCGTGCGCCGGAACGTCGCGCACGACGGCGGCGGACGGCTGGACGGCCCCTTCCGCCTTCGACGGGCCGCAGTCCGTCGCTTCACCGGACACGTCCTCGTCCGAGGTGCAGTCGTCCACCGAGACCCAGGTCGTGAGCTCGTTCGGGGTTCGGTCGGCTCCGACGGTGAAGATGCCGCCGTCGACCGCGGCGGAGCCGGCGTAGAGGTCGACGCGCCGGTCGACGTCGGAATCGTTCGTCACCTGCAGCCGACGGTGGATGACGCTGCCGGGCGCGAGGTGGTCCACGATGTACATGCGAGCGCGCGGGTCGTCCTCACGATCCCGCGGCGCGTCGAGCAGCTTCACGCCGATGCTGCTCTCGGCGGTGGAAGGCGGCGGCGCCTGGGCGGTGGAAGGCGGCGTCCGGCCAAGGCCGACGGCCGCGGCGGTGTTCGCGCCACAGGCCAACGCGAGCGCCGCCGCGACCGCGCACAACAGACGCGCCGAGCTATGCGACCGAATGTGTCACCGTCCCGGTGTAAATGCCGTTCACTGCGCCGGCGGGAATCGTGATCGCAAGCGTGGGATTCCACGTCGCGGAGTTGTTGCCGGTGCCTCCGGAGAGGCTGTAGGCGGTGCGGGTGGTGTCGAGCGTCTGGGCCTGACCCGACGTCGCCTGACCGGGCGTGAAGGTACCCGTACCGGTGGTGGCGCTCGCGGTTCCCGACCAGTAGGAGACCGCGCTGGCCGGGACCGTCTCCGCGGCCGTGCCACCACCCGTCGTGAAGCTGCCGGAGACCACGGACGCGGTCCAGCTGGCCGCGAGCAGAGCCCGCGCGTCGGTGACCGTGACACTGCCCAGCTGTCCGCCGACGGAGCCTCCGGGCGCCGCGCTGCCCAGACCCACCGGGACGGCAGGAACGGAAATCGACAACGAACCACCCGAGACCGAGAACGTGACCGGGGTGTCGGCGGCGCTGGCCACCCCGGCGGCGGCGACGGCCATCGCCACCCCGGCAGCCACGGAATATCGGATACGCATGGACTCTCCTTCCTCATTCAGGACCGGAACGGCAGAAGTCAGGTTCCGCTCCAATGGCGACTCGTATGATTATCCGCACACGCACCATGATCAAACGCCGGTCCTCCACCTGGCCGAACGCGAGCAACAGGGTGACGACTCCGACCGGGCCCGAACGCGAGAGGCGAACGCACCGTCGACGGGCGAGTGGGACTTTCAAAATACAGTCACACAAGAAGATGCCGCACCGGACGCCACGGGAAAGAGTCCGATATATCTTTCCCATCGCTGTTTCTGACGATGACTCAGTGGGGATTGTACGTGTGCGGCACGATCGCGAAAGCGATACCGCCGCGAACCGCGTGTCGCCGTCCTCTGGCAGCTGCGCCATCCCACCTTCGAGTCCGACGCCGGCGAGGCGGGTCATGCCGACGCTCCGGCTCCCGCCGTGTCCTTGGAAAGGTCCCCCATGTCCCACCACCCCGGCCGCCTTCGGCGGCTCTGTCGTACGCTCGCCGTCCTGGCCTTGACGGCCGCGGTCGGCGCCCCCGGCACCGTCGCCCTCGCCGACTCCCCGCACCGCCCCGGATCCCTGCGCCCGTGGGTCAAGTCCTGCGTCCGGCACCGGGGGCCCGAGGGGCTCGTGAACTGTCTCCGGAAACACGGCCGGCCGGGGGCACCGCAGGCCCTGCGGACCCCCACCATCGACGAATTCGAGACCACCACCGCCGACTCCGCCCCGATCGGCATCACCGCCGGGCCGGACGACGCCCTGTGGTTCACCGAGAACTCCGCGAACGCGGTGGGTCGCGTCACCACCTCCGGCACGTTCACCGAATACTCCGTACCCACCACCGGCTCGGGGCCGGCCGGCATCACCGCGGGTCCCGACGGCGCCCTGTGGTTCACCGAAGCGAGCGCCGACAAGATCGGCCGGATCACCACCGGCGGCACCATCACCGAGTACACCCTCCCCACCTCCGGCGCCTACCCGTGGGGCATCACCGTCGGCCCCGACGGCGCCCTGTGGTTCACCGAGCCCGGCGCCGACAACATCGGCCGGATCACCACCGGCGGCACCATCACCGAGTACGCCCTCCCCACCTCCGGCGCCTACCCGCTGAGCATCACCGCCGGATCCGACGGCGACCTGTGGTTCACCGAGGTCCTCTCCGGCAGCATCGGACAGATCACCACCGGCGGCACGGTCACCGAACACACCATCCCCGCGCAGGACTCCCTGCCCATCGGCATCACCGCAGGACCCGACGACGCCCTGTGGTTCACCGACGCCGGAGCCGCCCAGATCGGACAGGTCACCACCGGCGGCACGTTCACCGGCTACGACCTCACCGACCCCGTCTTCCCCTTCCCCTGGGGCATCACCGCCGGCCCCGACGGCGCCCTGTGGTTCACCGAAACCTACGGCAACGACATCGGCCAGATCACCACCACCGGAACGATCTCCGAAGTGTCCATCCCCACCTCCGACGCCAGCCCCCTGGAAATCACCACCGGATCCGACGACAACCTCTGGTACACCGAGAACGCCGTCAGCCAAATCGGACGCGTGACCCCCTGATCCCTTTCAGAGCGACTACCGACCGGGCGACAGCCGGGCGGTCGTAGACCGGGAAGAACGGACAGGGCTCCCAGGCAGTTGAGTGAGGTATCTGACGCCTCAACTCTTTGCCTGGGAGCCCTGGTGGTTACTGAGGTGTCAACGGCCGGTTCGATCTGGTTCTGGCGCGAGTTCCGTGAAGTGCGGATCTTGGCAGGGTCAGGATCAGGTGAGTGCGGGGTTGCCGCAGTACTTTTTGTATTTGCGGCCGGAGTCGCACCAGCAGGGGCCGTTGCGGGGTGGTGGCCAGGCGGTGGCCTGGCCGAGGTCGTCGAGGTCTGCGGCGTAGTCCTGGTGGGTGTTGGTGTGCTCGGGGAGGCGGCCTGGCAGCGGGGGGCGTGGTCTTCGAGGCCGGTCATGGTGCCGCGGACGATGCCCAGGCTGGCTGCGCCTTCTCGGGAGAGCCGGTGGAGGTCCTGTTCGACTCGGCGGATGTGCTCGGGGTGGTCGGTTCCGTAGGTGTCGGCCATGGCGGGCCACCGCTGGAGGAGGAGGGTGAACTCCTTCTCGGGCCAGAACAGGGTGCAGGTGGTGTGGGGGTCGGGAGAGGGCCGCGCGTCGGGCGGCGTTCTCGGCGGCGAGTTTTTCGATGTCGGCGCGCAGGGTGTCCGGGTCGCGGGTGTCTTGTGAGGCGGGGCTCGGCTCGGCGGGAGCGGGGGCTGGGCGGCGCTTTCGGGATATGGCCCAACCCTACTGGCCAGGCTGCTGCTTCCGGGCCGGCATCGCACGACACCGGTGGTGCTCAGCCGGCCAGCAGGATCCGCTTGCGCAGGAGGTCGGGCTTGACCCGGCGCACTGGTCTCGGCCGCGTCCGCCCACGCGCCGAGCTCACTCGCACCCCGCCGGTTGACCAGCATCTGGGCGAAGTCGGTGACGAGGCGGCCAGCCGCGTCCAGGTCGGGGCAGCGGCCGCGGAGCTCCTTGAGCATGGTGCGGTCGGCCTCGGCCAGGGCGGCGGGGTGAGTCATCAGAGCCCTGGTCACTTCGCGGGCCTTCGGGACGGCGGGCTTGGCGACCGGCGCGGTGCTCTCCCACAGCCGCAGGAGGAAGCGGCGGACCGTAAGGCCCGGCCGTGCGCGGGGGAAAGGCGCGGTCGAACCACAGCAGGCTTTCCGCGCTGACCCGGGACACGGCCAGCGAGGCGTCCTCGCGGTCCTGCCACCAGCGCCGGTCGTCGACCGCGGGCCTGCCGGAGCAGGACTTCGCGCTGCCGGGCTGCAGATGCGTGCAGCAACTCCGGGGAGACGAGCAGGCGGGCCACGTGGGCGGCTTCCTGGTCGAGGCCGGGAGCGTGGACGTGGGCCTGGTCGGCGGACGGGCTGTCGAACGCGACATGACTGGTCATCGGATCTTCCACGCGACGGGGACGGTGGCCCCGAGTGAGGCCGTCTCACGTGCTGGCGTATCCCGCGGGTTCCGGAGGCGGGTTCAGTGCTGCCTGGTGGTGGTGTCGGTGCAGTGGATGCCGTGTTTCTTGGCGGTGTGGTGGACGTAGGCGGTGTGGCTGTCAGACGGTGAGTCCGCGGACGGCGGTGCCGTCGTCGGCGTGCAGGTGCAGGCGGTGTCCGCCGTGCGGGGTGGTGCCGTACCGGCCGACCAGGCCGCGTCCGAGGCAGACCTCACAGGCCCGGTAGTCGCCGGGCGCGACGGGCGGCGCGGGGACTTCGACGACGACCTCCCGCACGACCTCGCGGACAGGTGATCCCTCTCCGCTTCCGGGCGTCCTCGGCGCGCCGGCCGCCGTCCAGTGGGCGGCCGGCCACTTGCACGCCGCCCCCATCACTCACGCCGACACCCTTGAACACGGCCGACCGAACGACGCCCGGCTCGGCGGCGAGGAGCAGGCCGCGCTGCGTCGTGCTCACGACTGGACCGCGACGATCACCGGCCGGACCTTCGCTTTCGGCGTTGGCGGTGCGCTGTCCTGGGTGCTCGGCCACACCAGCGACCAGCCCTGACGGCCGACGCGACCGCCAAGCAGGAGCCGGCCGGGTCCTCCGGGAATGCCACTCGACCGGATGCCTCTGGAACTCGCCGCTGATCATGGTCCAGCGTCTTGCCCGTCTACTCCCCGAAAGGATCAGGGGCTCTCGTTCTCGCTGTCAGAGTGGCTCAATCAACCTGTAGAGAACAACGAGCGGTCGAGCGTCATCGTGGTGCGGTTTCCGACGTCATCTTGCTGACGTTCTTGCTGGTTGGCAAGGTGCGGCTCCCACCTCGCCCGAGTCGGACGCGGGAAGCGAACGTCTCGTCGACAGTGAGTCGAATATGCGAGATGAAGTCATGTGGGAGGCGCCGCGGCGAGTCTCGTAGGCGCCGTCCGAGTCTTCCTCTTCCAGCATTGTTTTTGACGCCGACCCGGTGGGAATTGTTCGTGGGCAGCGCGACCGCGAAGCGATATCGGCCTGAGCCGCGTGTCGCGGTATCAGGGCAGCTGTGTCGTCTCCATCACCAGTGAGCCCGGCGCCGGCGAGGCGTGTCATGCCGGCGTCCGGCTCTGGCCGTGTCCTTCGGAAGGTGTCTCATGTCCCACCGTCCCGGCCGCCTTCGGCGGCTCTGTCGCGCGTTCACCGTCCTGGCCTTGACGGCCGCGGTCGGAGCGCCCGGCACCGTCGCCTTCGGCGACTCCCCGCACCGCCCCGGATCCCTGCGCCCGTGGGTGAATTCCTGCGTCCGGCACCAGGGACCGGAGGGGCTGGTGAACTGCCTCGGTAAGCGCGCCCGGCAGGAGGCGGCATCCCGACCGGGCCCGTCGCAGACGCGCCTGACGTCGACCATCGACGAACTGGCGACGCCCACCGCCGGTTCGTCCCCGGTCGGCATCACCGCGGGGCCGGACGACGCCCTGTGGTTCACCGAGAACGCCGCGAACGCGGTGGGCCGCGTCACCACGGCCGGCACGTTCACCGAGTACTCGGTGCCCACCAGCGGGTCCGGGCCGGCCGGGATCACCGCGGGGCCGGACGGCGCCTTGTGGTTCACCGAGTCGAACGCCGACAAGATCGGCCGGATCACCACCGGCGGCACGGTCACCGAATACGCCCTCCCGACCTTCGGCGCCTACCCGTGGGGCATCACCACAGGGCCGGACGGTGCCCTGTGGTTCGCGGAGTCGGGTGCCGGCAAGATCGGCCGGATCACCACCGGCGGTTCGATCACCGAGTACACGCTCCCCACCCTCGCCGCCTTCCCGTTGAGCATCACCACCGGGCCGGACGGCGCCCTGTGGTTCACCGAGGTACTGTCCGGAAGCATCGGGACGATCACCACCGGCGGTTCGGTCACCGAGTACGCGGTTCCCTCGTCGGGTTCGCTGCCCATCGGCATCACCTCGGGGCCGGACGGCAACCTGTGGTTCACCGACGCCGGAGCATCGCAGATCGGACAGGTCACCACGGCGGGTGTGTTCACCGCCTACAACCTGACGGATCCACTCTTCTTCCCGTTCCCGTGGGGCATCACCACCGGGCCGGACGGTGCCCTGTGGTTCACCGAGAACGTCGGCAACGACATCGGCCGGATCACGACGTCAGGGACGATCTCCGAGCTGTCGGTCCCGACCTTCGGCGCCAGCCCGTCGGAGATCGCCACCGGATCCGACGGCAACCTCTGGTTCACCGAGAACACCGCGAGCCAGATCGGAAAGGTGACCCCCTGACGAGGCGGAAAAGGTAGCCCCTGGCGGGGCGGAGGTGAACCGTCGGCTCCCGACACGTCCTACTCCGGCCCCACCCCCTACCTGAACCCGCATGCCACCGCTAGGCTCGGTGTCCCCGTGCCGGTCGGCCCCGCCGACAAGGCGCCGTACCGACCGGGACCTACCAGACCACCTAGGGGCAATACCGCTGATTCAGTACTGCAACGGTGCTTACTGTGATGAGGCATCAGCTTTCTGGCTGGTGCCTCGTCGCTTGTAGTGGCTAGTTCGGGCCTGGTGCTGGCGTCGGCGGCGCCAGCGGGACCGGTGCAGGACGTGGGCGGTGGTTCGAGGAACAGGCCGGGCGCCTCGACGTGCTCGTCAACAACGCCGCCATCACAGGCGGCACGCCCCAGGAGCCCACCCGCGTCGACCCCGCCACCATCCGCACGGTCGTGGAGACCGACGTCATCGGCGTCATCCGCGTCATCCGCGTCACCAACGCGATGATGCCGCTGCTGCGCCGCTCTGCCTCACCGCGGATCGTGAACATGTCCAGCAGTGTCGGCTCCCTCACCCGGCAGTCGGGGACCGCTGGTGAGCTGACCACAGGCCCAGTGGCCGCGGCGTACTCGCCGTCGAAGACGTTCCTGAATGCCGTCACCCTCCAGTACGCCCGGGAGCTGAGCGGCACGAACATCCTGATCAACGCCGGCTGCCCCGGCTACGTCGCCACCGACCTCAACGGCTTCCGGGGTGTGCGCACCCCCGAACAGGGCGCGGCCATCGCCGTCAAACTCGCGACCCTGCCCGACGACGGCCCGACGGGCCAGTTCTTCGAGGACGCCGGCGTAGTGCCCTGGTGAAGTGCACGGCGATCCTCACCCGCGCAGCCACCAGGGTGAGGCCGCTTCGCCCGCGCGTCTCGAACAGGTTCATCGACTGCTTCGGCCGCCCCGGCCGACGCTCCGGTGCTTGGGGCAACGCTCCGCACCGCTACTGGTTCCAACATGGATGGCAATTCACCGCAGGTTGCAAGCAGCGTGACCATTTGGTTCCGACCATCGTGACCCGGGGATCCGCATCGCAAGGTCACCACACCCCCATGGTTCCACCTACCGCGTCCCGTCCCATGCCTTCGTCAGTCAGGTCGCAGCTAGGAACGGCAGGTGGAGCCGCGTGAGATCGACGTCTTCATCCGCTGCCGGGTCCCCGGTGACCACTGGGCGGCAGCCCTTCCGCTCGGAGCTGACCTCCTCGGAAACGAGCCGATGTTCACGCTCGTTGCCGACTGCGGCCGGACGAAGCCGGCCACCCCGGAATCAACTGGGCGACCTACCCAGATCATGAAAGGATGCCTGTTCGGGACAGGGGAGGCGGGCGGCACGCTCGAACTGGATACCTCGATCGACGTCGACGTCGACGACGCGGTGCGCGAGTTCTTCCTCCGTGATTCCGACAGGGCGACGAGTGGGGACGAGTGTCGGTCGGGTGCATCTACCTGACTGTCAGGTTCTCCCCCGCATGGCACCAGAACTTCGCGTCACTGCAGTTCACAGCCGCTACCTCGAGCATGAGCCGGATGTTCGTGCAGTCCGCGAGCGTCAGGAAGGTGTTCACCGACCTCACCGCCACCACCGGTGGTGTGTGCTGCCTACTCGACACCGAGACCGACGTCTTCGACATCTGCTGGCTCAACGGCGAGACGTTCAGTGGCGAGACTGTTCCTGGCGCCCGTTTCTCGCGCTTCCACGATCTCGTCGCCGCCTGGCGCGAGCCGGTGGAAGACTCCGCTGGTCGGACCGGCGACGACGGCACCAAGCCCGTGCCCGCACCAGCCACTACCGACGACAGGCCGCGCATCGAAAGTGGATCTTCAGCTGTGGATGATCTCGGTTCATGCGGCGGGAGATCTCACGGATGAGCAGTGGGCGGTGCTGGAGAAAGTCCGTGCGCTACGAGGCCACCGTCCTCGTAGCCGCCGTCAACGAGTGGTCGTGACGTACTGGTCCCACGACAACTCGAACACCCGCACCCGCCGACCGCAGGTGGGATTGACGGTCTCGCGGACCGGGTGCATCCCCAGTTTGGTCATGATCCGTTCGGAGGCGTCGTTGCCCACTTGAGCGATGCTGACGATCCTCTCCAGCCCTCGCTCTTCGAACCCGAACCGTACAGCGGCCGCAGCGGCCTCGGTGGCCAAGCCCTGCCCCCAGTGGGAACGTCCCAGCCGCCAGCCGACCTCGACCGCCGGCAGTGCCTCCGGCAAGAAGTGGGGCACCGAAAGGCCGGTGAACCCGGCCAGCTCGCCAGTGGACCGGATCTCCACGGCGAACAGGCCGAAACCCCGTGACTCCCACTCGCTCTCCCACGCCTGGATCCCGCCGCGAGTCTGCTGTTCGTCACGGACGCTGCCGTCACGGATCCACCGCATGACCTCGGGGTCGGCATTGACGGCAGCCATGGGCGCAACGTCTTCCTCACGCCAGCGACGCAGGATCAAACGGGGAGTCTCAAGCGTGACCATCCGATCATTCTGGATGACAAACGGGCTCTCCATCATCCCGGCCGGGCACTTTCAATACACGCCCTCGCGTTCTGACCGGAAAGGTTCGCCGCAGTGCTCGCTGCCCCTGGGCACTTGGTGAAGCCTGCGATCATCGGTGGATCAGGAGTCGTGGCCGGGTCGGGCCGTCGGCCGGTCCGACCAGCCCCGCGACAGGGTGAGGCGGCCGGATCGGAGCGCGTCGCGCTGTTCGGTCACCCATTGTTCGACCTGGTCCACGGATTCCGCGACGGGCCGGTCCGTGGTGTCGAGCAGGTGGGTGCACCATCGCCGATCGCCGGCGGTCCACCCGGTCCAGCGGTGCCAGGCCATACGGGGCCAGCTGTCGTCGGTGATGACGTCGGGCCGGTATCGGGGATCCTCGGCGTGTTCGCGGTGCCAGGCGGCCCAGCCGAGGAAGGCGTCGACCGCCGGAGCGTCCCACCGGCCGGGGTCGCGCACGGTGAGCCTGCCGCGCCGGAGCTCGTCGGACACGTCGACCAGACACACCGCGATTCCGTCCAGCAACGGGGCCGAGGGACTGGCCAGGACTTCCCCCAGCGGAGACTGCCCGGTCAGCAGGAGGTCGACTCCCCGGTCCTGGTACTCCAGCGCACGACGCACCCACATCTCGGTCATGCGGTTGCGCCAGCGGCGATCGGCGCCATCCGGTACGCCGAGCTCGTCGAAGTCGTGCACGGCGATCCGCTCCAGCCGCTCGCCCGCGGAGTAGGCGAGCGTGGTCTTGCCCGAACAGCTGGAGCCGGTGAGCTTGAGCAGCATCTCACCAGGGTGGCAGGTCAGGGGTGGTGCCCTCAAAAGGTTTCCCGGGGCCTCCGGGCTCCCCCTATCGGCTCGTACCGGGGCTCTCAGAGGAGCAGACCGTTGCGCGGGTGGCGGCTCGTGTCAGTTCCGGACGGCTGAGGACGTCGGTGCTGTCGACGAACTGGTCGACGGTGCCGATCGTGGGCAGGGAACTGATGTCCGGATCGGTGATGCGGGCGGTCAGCGCCGTGGTGAAGCGTTCGGCGTGGAGAACCTGGAACGGCCTGGCGTGGTAGGGCCGCGTGGCGGGGTCGACAGGGTCGGTGAGGCCGAGCTGGTTGTGCGCGGTCGCGACGGCCGTCCAGGCGCGGGCCAAGTGGTGCTCACGGGTGCGCCAGTCGGTGGCGGCGAGGGCCGCGGTGAGGACCGGGGTGAGCGCGGGTGCCTGGGACGTAGAGGCGAAGGCACTGCCGAGCCATTTGCTGTAGGGCGGATAGCGGCGCTCCATGAGCAGGCAGAGCCGCATCAGATCCCGCACCAGGCGGGAGGCGACGACAGCGGAACCGAGTTCGTCGCCCACCTCGCCGCAGCGGCCGACGAAGGCTTCCTCCTGGGAGATGCGCTGCCACTGGCAGGCGAGCAGGTAGAGCCAGAGGTCGTGGGGGTACCAGTCGAGATTGGCGCGGGCCTGGGCCAGCTGGTCGAGGCCGTCATGGAAGACGGCGCCGGCGGTGACCTCGGCGAGGCGCTGAGTGGGGGTGGCCAGCCAGTCCGCCAGGGTGATGTCCTTGCGCGCGTCGAAGCCCAGATGTGCGGTGAACCAGGCACCAGGGTCTGTGACTTCAACTCGGTGGTGGACCGGTCCGTCCGTTGCCCGCATGACCCCGATGCCCGCCTCGTCGGTGGGAGCGAAGTGCGTCGGGTAGTCGCAGAAGGTCTTCGGCAGTCGTTCGGAGAGCAGGGCCGTGATCCTCGCGCCGTGGCACGCGGCGTCGCGTGAGCTCAGGAAGATCTGCAGACGGGGTCCCCACTCGTGGTCGGCGGAGCGGGCGGTGTCGAATCCGAGGACTTCCGAGCCGCTGCCGAGGCGGGCGGCGGAGTGCCCAACCCCGGGAACCGCCTCGTCCAGCAAAGGCCGTACGGCTTCGAGGTAGAAGCGCCGGGAGAGTTCCAGTCCAGGGACGAAGGACGGCATGGTCATGCCGGGGATGGTGCCCGATCGGCGCCCGGTCGGGCGAGGGCTTTTCTGTGACAGGTCACGGTTGACCGTGCGTACCGCCGGTCCGAGGAGGAACTTGCAAGTAGTGCCCGACACGGCGCTACAGGAGCACGCCGCTTCGGGAGGGTTCGACGTCCGGGTGATCGACTGGGCGCAGATGTACGACTGGGGGCGCGAGGTCCATCGTGTTCCGCAGCTCCTCGAGCGGGTGCGGTGGCACGAAGACGCAGAGGCGTGGAAGGAGCCGGCCTGGCGGCTCGTCCTCGAGCACGACCTGGTGTCCCCGGCCGGTTTCGCCGCCCTGCCGCACCTGGTGCGCCTCGCGCCGCGCAGTGCGGAGGCGCGCGGCCTGGCCGGGAAGATCCTGGAGCGCGCGGCCGGACGGCACGGCTGCGACGATCTGCCGGCCGACTGCGCCGATGCTGTCGAGGAGTTCGGTGCGGTGCTGGACCGGCACCTGCGCTCGCGGCCGGTCGGCTACCTCGTGTCCTTCCGTGCCCTGCTCGCGGTCCGGGAGGAGTACCACTGGGCGAACGCCCTGGAGGGCTTCACGGACGACATCAATCGCGTGGACTGTCCCCAGTGCGGCGTGGAAGTGACGATCGCCATCGGTGACTTCGGTTGCTACTCGCAGGTGTGGGACGGAGGCGAGGAGATCCGACGGGACCTGCGGCCGGCGACTGTCGAGGAGCTCACCGGAACCGGCCGGTGGATGCACCGGATCGCCGTCCGTGACGGACAGGAGGTGCTCGCCGACGGCATCGCCCACCTGTTCGGTGAGGCCGAATGCCCGGGCTGTGCAGCCGTCTTCGACGTCGCGGCCGAGTGCACGTCCGCCGACCGTCCGGTCATGCGGTGAGCCGCAGCAGCTCGGCGTCCCCGCTTCGAGGCGGAACCGGACGACCGGACGATGCGCGGGTCCTCCTGCGGTCGTGCCGCGGTCGCACCGCTCGGCCCGAGGGAGGAGAACGGTCCGCCTCGGCGGAGGATGCGGGTGCACGGTGCGCAGGGCCAGCATGTTCGCCATGACGACTCCTGCCGCCGCCCTCCCTGCCCCTGTCCCTGCGCCCGTCCGGGCCCGCAGGGCCGCCCATGCCGTCGCGCTGTGCGTGCTTCCCTCCGGCCTGTGGCGCATCGCCATGGCGTCCGGCGTCTACGTCGGTTACAGCGACCAGGTGTTACGGGAGGTCTTCGACATCCCCGGCTGGGGCATCGCCTACGTCGTCGGGCTGTCCGTCCTGACCGAGCTGGCGGCGCTGTTTCCACTGCTGCTCGTCAGCGACCGGTGGCAGCCGCTGCGGCCGCGGACGCTCGGTGCGCTGGCCCGGACCGCCTCGGGTGTCCTGGTGCTGGTCGCGCTGTGGCAGATCGTGGTCGCCTTCACGGTCGACAGCCGGACGTACATGTCGAGCGACGCGGCCATGGCCGTGTGGGCCTGTGCCTTCGCGCCGCTGTTCGCCGTTCCGGTGCTGATGACGATGGTGACCTGGTCATACACGAAGCGGCACCGCGTGCACGGTACAACCACGTGAGCCGTGCGGCGGCCGGTGCACGGACCCCGGCCACCGCACCCGGGCGCCCGCTACTCGGCGCCGCTGACGCCCGGGGCGACGAACCGCCGGTGGAGCGGGGCGAAGGAGGTCTCGGGGGCGCCGGTGATCCCGGCCTTCTCGACCGCGGGTGCGAGGCGTTCGGCCATGAACGCCTCGAAGGCCTGCGGGGACTCCCAGACGTCCGTCACGTGGAGGCCCTGCCCGTCGAACCAGGCCACGTGGACGTGGCCGCCGGCCGCCGGGACCTGCTCCCAGTCGACCGCGTCCCGCACCACGTTGTACTGCTCCGGCGTGACCCCGGCCCAGCGCATCGACATCACCACAGCCATGTTCGTCCCCTTGCTCGGTAGTGCCCTGTCGGACCGCACCAGCCAACCTCCGACCGGCGCCGCGTGCACGTCCGCGACGGCCGTTGGTGTCCCCCTGCCGGAACGGCCCGCCCATCCTCCCGCCCGCAGTCCCTCGCCGAGCAGAGCGTGCGAGAGCACGCCGGGGCCGGCGAGCACCCCGAACGCCCGGTACACCATCCGATCCCGGCCCGCGGCAGAGGCAGAGCCCGCGACAGCGACAGCGACCGGATAAGTCAGGTGCGGTTGAGGGAGCGGGTGACGCCGGCGAGGGTCGCGGTGGTGAGCAGCCAGCCGGCGGCGATCAGCGTGTAACCGAGCCATTGGTGCAGGTCGGTCCAGTACCAGGCGGTGCGCTGGCCGAAGCCGCCGATGGGTATCAGCAGGTCGATGGTGTAGATCAGCGGGTTGAACGGGGCGCCCTGGCCCGGCTGGACCGCGGTGGGCGTGCCGTGGCTGAAGGCGGCGGTGCCGCCCGCGATCAGGGCGAGCAGCCACAGGGCCGCCTGCCAGGGGCGGTAGCCGTAGCCGACGGTGACGTCGAGGAGGCGGCCCCAGGCCCGGCCGAGCGGGCCGAGGGTGCGCCGGCGGCGGCGCTGCTTGGCGAGCAGGACGCGGCGGGCGTCGTCGTCGTGGCCGATCCTCCGGTACCAGGCGGCGAGCTGCTCGTACGGCTGCGGGGTGTAGCCGGGGCTCCGCTCCAGCCAGGCGAGGCGGTCGGCGAGGCCCGTGGCGCCCTGCAGGGAGGTGTAGGAGAGGCCGTCGAGGCGGGTGTCGGCGCTGCGCGAACGGTCGTTGTCGTGCAGGACGGCGACCTGGGCCGCGCTCAGGTCGAGGGTGCCTTCGGGGGTGGCGGCCGGGGTGAGGTGGAGGTCCCCGGCGGTGAGGCGGGTCGCGTCGAGGGCGGTGGCTCCGTCGCCGTGCAGCATCGCACCGTCCAGCGAGAGACGGCTGCGGACGGTGGCACCGGGCAGCCGGATCGTCCCCCGGGCGGTGAACCCCTCGGTGAGGATCATGGTGGAGGCGGTGAGGTCGTCGCCGCTGATCGCGTCCCCGCGCGGGTTGTCGAGCTGTGCGCGCTCCATGAAGAGCCCGCCGCCGAAGTTCGCACCGACCAGCCGCAGGCCGCCGCGGCTGCGGAACCCCTTGCGGGCGAAACAGCCGCCCTCCATCACCAGCCCGCCGGCCCACAGCGCCCAGGCCGGTTCGGTGCCGGGCTGGTCGCCGAACAGTTCGGTTGCGGTCAACCGGGCGCCACTGAAGCGGAGTTCGCCGGTGATGTGGGCGCGGGTGAGGGTCACCCGGCCGTCGATCACGGAGTCCTCGAAGAACAGGTTGCCGTCCACGCGCAGCAGCCAGCCGTCCACTCCTGCCATCCGGCAGCCCAGGAAGGAGGTGGACCGCATGGTCGCCCCGCGCAGCAGCACCCGCTCCTCGAAGGTGCAGTCCCGCAGCTGGACGGGCAGTTCGACGGTCGCGCCGGTGAGGTCCAGCTGCCCGGTGACGACCGCCCCGGTGAGCCGCAGCCCGCCGACCCTGCCACGCGCGGCACCCGGCCCGCCGCCCAGCAGCAGCTCCGCCACCACCCCGGCCCGGACGGTGCGGTCGGCGGCCCCGCTCAGGTCGAGCTCCTCACCCCGCGGGAACGCCTCGCACAACCGCTGCTCCGCCTCACCGAGTTCCTCGTACACCGGCACCGCCACTCCCCCACCCGATTGACACCGGGTCAGGAGCGTAGTGGACGGCGTACGGATGACCGCCGCCCGGGCCCGGGCGGTGGCGGCTACCCGCCGAGCAACCGCTCGCGGAGTGCCTCGGCCTTGCCGAGCATCTGCCCCACCAGGTGGGGCACGTCCTCCTCCACCTCACGGAGCAGCGCGATCTCCTCGGCCACCGCATCCAGTGCGGCCGCCGATTCCACGCCGGTGCCGGCCTGGACCCGGGCTTCCGCGAAGGAGTGGAGCACCTCCACGAGCTCGAGTACGTGAGCACGCCGATCGGTCTCGAGGAGTTCGCGGGCGAGGGCCACGGCCTCCGCGGTGAGCGGGAGGCTCTCCTCGGTGCGGCCGGCCTCCGCCAGCCGCAGGCCCTGTTGGGCCATGGCCCGGCCGAGGCCGGTGCGCACCGCCTCGGGGTCGCTCACGGCGTGGCGAAGGGCGATCTCCAGGGCCTCGGTGGTGGCGGCGAGTGCCTGTTCCGGATCGCCCGGCTCCAGGGCCAGACAGGTGCCCAGCACGCCGAGGCAGGTGGCGAGGAGGGTGTCGTACCCCGCCTCCCCGGCCTCCGTGCGGGAGCGGCACAGGGCCGCCGCGCGTTCGAGGTGGGGCAAAGCCTCTTCACGCCGTTCCAGGTCGGTCAGCACCGATCCGGCCGCGAGCCGGGCCAGGACGATTCCGAACGTCCGGGTCGAAACGTTCTCGGCAACACGCTCGGCCTTGAGCACCGACTCCGTGACGACCGCGACCGCCTCGTCCTCTCGGCCCAGCATCAGCAGGAGAGATCCGCGGCTCCGCTGCGCCAGCTCGACGGCCGGGCCGTGGATCGCGAGGTCGTCATCGGTCAGCCGGGCCTGATGGCCGAGCGCCCGGTCGATGGCGGCCAGCGCCTCGACGGCGTGCAGACGCATCATCAGGAGGTCGGCGAGGCCGGCCGACTCCGCTATGACGTCCACCCTTTCAGATGCCCCGCCGCGTTCGGCGGTCCTCAGCCGAACATCGACGGCCTCTCGGGCCGCGATCTCGGCCTCGTCGTATCGCGCCAGCTTGGGCAGGAGGTTCCTCAACCGGCCCAGCGCGACGGCCAGGTCGGGCTCGTACCGTTCGGGCTCGTGCGACGCCAGGTCCCGGAGGAGTGCTGCGGCTTCCGTCATGGCTTCGGTCGCCTCGGTGCGCCTGCCGTTGAGGAATGCGAAGAGGCTGAGCATGCGCAGCTGGTCGAGCAGCTCGGAGGGCCCCTGGGACGACCGTGCCCCGGCGTGCCTTCGCGCCAGCCGCACGAGCTTCCGCACCGGCTTCAGGGTTTCGTCGACCCGCTCGAGCGACCGCAGACACATGACGCGGCCGGTCAGCAGCTCCGCAGTCACCGGGTAGAGCGTGTCGCCGGCCCCTGCGTAGCAGGCGAGGGCCGTGTCGATGAGCTCCAGCGCTTCGACCGTCCGGTCCGCTGCCACGAGGTGGAACCGGAGGTTGCGCAGCGCGCGGGCGAAGTCCGCGGCAACCGGACGCGGCTCCGTCTCGGTGAGGCCGTGATAGACGGCCACGGCTTGGAAGGACCGCTCGACGGCCGCCTCCAGCTGTCCGTCGGCGCACAGGCACCCCGCCACGGTGGCGAGGCTCATCGCCCGGTCCGCCGTGAACACACCGGGAAGTGCCAGTTCGAGGTCCGTGTAGATCTTGACGGCCTCCTGCGCCGCCTCCACTGCCCCACGGGTGTCCTCGGCGTCCCATCGCTGATTGGCCAGGGTGTTGAGGGACATGGCCAGCTCGTGCCGGTATCCGTCCTGCCGCTCGCACACGACCTCGTAGAGGGCGACCGAACGCTCGGCGGTCTCCAGAGCCTCCTCCACGAGGCCCGCACGGCCGAGGTTGATCGACAGCGAGTTGAGTGCCAGGGCGAGCGAAGGCCCGTACGCCTCGGGACGTTCCAGATGCAACCGTTCGCGGATGTCGACGGACCGCCGGCTCAGTTGCAGCCCCTTGGCGCGGTCCCCCACATCGCCGTAGCAGCTGGACAGCGTGTTCAGGGCCATGGCCAGGTCGGCACGGTGGGCATCGGGGTACTGCTCGGCGAGCGGCTCGCACACGGCCACCGCCTCGGCGGCCGCCATGAGGGCGTCCTGGTAGTGCCCCACATCGGTACAGCGGATGGAGAGGTTGTTGAGCCACAACACGAGATTCCCCGCCGCGCCGGGTGTACCGTCCTGGGCGAGCACGCGCTGGAACGCCACCGACTCCGCCATGGTCTCCAGGGCCTCGCTGTTCTGCCCGAGCTGGCTCTGTGCCGACGAGAGGCTGCTCAGTGCGGTGACCAACTGGCGGAGGGCGTCGCCGGGGACGGGCTCACCGGAAGCCGCGACGCGGTAGTGGGCGACCGCTTGTCGGGCCGGCTCGAGGGCCTCGCGGCGCTTGCCGAGCAGACCCAAGCACACCGCCCGGTTGTTCAGAGCGGCTGCCAGGTGGATCCGCACGGCCTCGGGACGGGTCCTCAGGAGCGGTTCGAGGAGTTCGACGGCCCGCTCCGCGGCGGTCAGGGCTTCCGCGGACCGGCCCATGTCGGTGAGCTTGCCCGCAAGACGCCGGTACTCGACGCCCAGCGCGATCGTGTCCTCGATGCTGCCGGTCCCGGCGGCCCTGCGGAGTTCGATCGTCCTTTCCGTCAGCCGGAGCGCCCAGGGCGCCAGGACGTGCGAGCTGCGCGGCAGGTGATCGGTGAAGTCGGCGAGGACCGACATCGAAGTTTCCGCGGCCTCCGTACGCTTCCACAGCGCGTCGATCAGTGGCTGCGGCCGCTCCACCTGGGTCGCAACGTCCATGGTGACCCGCCCGAGTCGCTCCGCGTGGCGGGTGCACACCTCGGTGATCAGGTCGTCGAGCGTGCCGAGCAGCGGCGGGTGGGCTGCGGCACGGGCCAGCAGGGTGAGCACCCGGGCGCACTGGGCATCGGTGACGTCCCCTGCGACACCTTTCGGCGAGAGCAGCTTGTGCAGCAGTCTGCGGTTGGTCAGGACGTGGGTCCCGACGAAGCGCTCCGCCAACCGGTCGGGTTGCAGGATCTCCCAGGGCCGTTCGGTCGGTGACGGGTAGACGGACTCGATCCACGCCCGCACGACGGCCGCCTCGTGGTCCTCCAGGCCGGCGAGCATCGGTGCCCGGCGCAGGAGGTCCTCCCGCTCCTCCTCGTCCAACGCGGTTCCGCCCAGCAGCACAACCGTTGCCAGGGCCTCGCCCAGAACGGGGGGACGTCCGATTCCCCGGGCCAGCGGGAAGCGCTCGGCGACCTGCGTCCAGTACATCTGCTCGTGTTCCAGGATGCGGGCCTCGGCGTCCCTGTCGTCCGCGGCTGGACCGTCCGCGGGACGGCGCGACCCGCCGGGGCCGGCGTCGAGAAGGTCGGCGAGTGCGGTCATGTGCAGGGTCAGCACGTTGCCCGACGCCAGGGTCCCGGGCGGCGGCTCGGGCAGGCTCGCCGCGCGGGCGCGCCAAGTCGCCTGCGCCGAGGTGTCGTCGGGATCTGCCAGCCTCTCGGCGAACGCGCTCGCCGCCCGGCGGTAGACCGAGGCACGCGATTCCTCGTCGGGGGCGAGTTCGGGCAGCCCGTCCACCGGTGCCCGGCGCAGTGCTGCGCCGTACCGCGCGCCCTTGGCGATGTCCCACCACTCGCCGGCCGTACGCGCGAGCAGGAGCACCTTGAGCGGGACACCCCCGCGGTGCAACTCGCCGGCCGTAAGGAGCCCCTCGAGCTGATCCTGCCGAGCCTCCGCGTAGTCGAGCACCACCAGCATCGGCTTCGCGGTGTCCCGCACACCCTGCAGCTCGGTGCCCGGGGCCGTAGCGGCCGGCCACAGGGCCCTCCACTGCTTGTCGTGCCGTACCAGCTCCTCCGCCAGGCGGGCAGCCAGACGTGTCTTGCCCTGACCCCCGGGCCCGTACAGCAGTCGGACACCGAAGCCCGGCGCCTCGCACCACTGCCCGAGCCGGTCGAGGATGTCCTCACGACCGTGGAAGCCCACCACCTGTCGGCCTGCCTCCAGCAGGCTGCCCGGCGGCACCGGGCCGATCGAGGGGCCGGGGGTGTCGCGGCGGCGCAGCTCGTCGAACTCGGCGTCGCCCATGGTCAACGAGTCGGCGCCGTAGTCCTTCAGCGCGTTCCGGAAGGAGTCGTCGGCGTGCAGGACGTAGGACGGAACCACGTCCAGCATGCCGTGGCCGAAGTGCCGGACCTGGGCCTTCACCACGCCGATCAGCAGCCCGCCGGAAACCACGGCCGCACCGGACAGACCGGCCCACGGCAGCTTGCCGGGCGACCACCGGGTGATCGAGTGGTCGGACAGGGCGAAGAGGTGCCGGTTCCCGACGAAGCCGCTGCCGGGGTTGATCGTCCCGGACAGCTGCACGGCCTCCAGGGGCGGCAGCTCCTCCGACTCGTCCGCGGGCGTCTGGACGACCTCGGGGATCCCCCAGGTCTCGCACGCCTGGCCGACCCTCGTGGTGGTCATCCTTCCCCATGGCTCCGCCGTGCCCGCCACCGGCAGCCAGTCCGGGGCGTCGACGTGTACGAGCGCGGCGTCGTCGCGTCCTTCCGGGGTGCCACGCCAGACCACGGAGGCCCGGTAGTACGCCGTTCGCCCGGGCCGGATGACGTGGAGCCCGGTTCCCACCGGTCCGACGCCGTGCGCGGACGCGAGCACCAGGCGCGGCCCGATGACGTACCCGCTGCTGGTGCTGCCCTCGCAGTTGAGGGCGACCAGCCTGTTGCGATCCACGACTCCCCCTCGCGTGCTCGACCTGCGCCGACGGTCCGGGTCAGTCCTCGATGCGGTCGGCCACGTTCTCCCGGGCGACAGGGCGGCCGTTGGTGTTGCTGACGACCAGCGAGGAGTTGTCGCCGGTCCGCGGGGTCAGTGTGAACGCCACCCGGTGCGTACGGCCGCGTGACACACCCGCCTCGGTCTCGGCGGAGACGACCCAGGCCTTGAACTTGGCACCTCCCTTGGCCTCGGCGCGGAGCTCGATCTCGAACTCCATCTCGATCGGGCCGACTTCGAAGGAGAGCGGCTGCCCCTCTCCACGGGAGGCCGCCTCCATCAGCTCCTTGCGCACGGCGTCCACGGCATCGGCCAGACCGATCTCCATACCCCACCCCCCACGACAGCCGGGCGCACCCCGCACCCGTTCGACTGGCCGTCAGGCTAGCGGCCGGACGCCCCGGGCAGGTGTCACTTGGCGGAGTTCACCATGCCTGTGCTGCGCCGTCAGCCCTCGGCCGCGATCTCCTCGACGGCCGGGCGGGCGCGGTCGGCGTCGGCGGGGACGAGGCCGATGCGGGTGCGGCGGTGCAGGACGTCCTCGGCGTCGAGGGCGCCCTCGTGGGTGAGGGCGTACGCGATTTCGGCACGGGTGACGTCGATGCCTTCGGCGACGGTCTCCAGGGGGCGGTGGACGGCGGCTGCCGCGACCTCGGCGGAGAGGCCGCCGTGACGGGCGACGAGGGTGGCGGGGAGGCCGTCGGTGGGGCGGCTGTCGCTGCGGCCGGGGGCGCCGACCAGCGGCAGGCGCTTCGTCAGGCACGGGCCGGCGGAGAGCCCGCGGGTGCGGACGGCGCGGTCGACGGCGTCCTCGGCCATCTGCCGGTAGGTGGTCAGTTTGCCGCCGACGACGGTGATCACGCCGTTGGCGGACTCGAGGACGGCGTGCTGCCGCGACAGGTCGGCGGTGGCACCGCCGCCGGTGTCGATCAGCGGGCGCAGGCCCGCGAAGGCGCCGCGGACGTCCTCGCGGGTGAGGGCGGTCTGCAGGGCGGTGTTGACGGTGTCGAGCAGGAAGCCGATCTCGGCCTCGGTGGGCTGCGGCTCGTCCGGGATCGGGCCGGGGGCGTCCTCGTCGGTGAGGCCGAGGGCGATCCGGCCGAGCTGCTGCGGGAGGGCGAAGACGAAGCGGCTGGTGGAGCCGGGGACGGGTACGGTGAGGGCGGCGCTCGGGTGGCCGAGGGCGGCGGCGTCCAGGACGAGGTGGGTGCCGCGGCTGGGCCGCAGCCGGATGCCGGGGTCGACCTCGCCGGCCCAGACGCCTGCGGCGTTGACCACGGCCCGGGCGGTGAGGGCGATGGACTCACCGGTGAGGGTGTCGGTGAGCCAGGCCGACACGCCGGTGACCTGCTCGGCGCGGACGCGGGTGAGGACGGTGGCGCCGTGGTGGGCGGCGGTGCGCGCGACGGCGACCACCAGCCGGGCGTCGTCGACGAGTTGGCCGTCGTGGGCGACGAGTGCTCCGGCCAGGCCGGCGGTGTGGACGGCCGGGACGAGCCGGGCGGTCTCGGCGGCGCCGATGCGGCGGACCCGGGGCAGCAGCTCGGCGGGGGTGCGGGCGACGGCGCGCAGCGCGTCGCCGGCCAGGAAGCCGGCCCGGACGAGGGCGGCCTGCCCCCGGCCGACGGACGGCAGCAGCGGGACGAGCTGGGGCAGCGCGCGGACCAGGTGCGGGGCGGTGCGGGTCATCAGGATGCCGCGTTCGACGGCGCTCTCCCGGGCGACGCCGATCCGGCCGGAGGCGAGGTAGCGCAGGCCGCCGTGGACGAGCTTGGAGCTCCAGCGGCTGGTGCCGAAGGCGAGGTCGCGGGACTCGACGAGGACGGTGCGCAGGCCGCGGGAGGCCGCGTCGAGGGCGATGCCGGCGCCGGTGATGCCGCCGCCGATCACGAGCAGGTCGACGGCGGGTGCATCGCCGAGGGCGGCGAGTTCGGCCGCCCGCCGGCGGGCGTTCAGCGCACTCGTACCGGCGAACCCTGAAGCGGCGGAAGGAGTCACGGTGCGAGGTATCCGTTCAGTGCGCGGGCCAGTTCGCGGCGCCAGGCCTGCTCGGGCAGCAGCTGCGCGACCATGCGGTGCGACTGGACGGTGGACTGGGCGATGAGCAGCACCATGGCGGCCAGTTCGGTGGGTTCGCCGGCCCGGATGGAGCCGTGCCGCTGCCCCTGGACGACGGCGGCACCGATGGCGTCGAGCAGGCCGCGCTGGCTGGTGCCGAGCCGTTCGACGACGTACTCGACGATGGTGTCCGAGTGCAGCAGGGCGCCGACCACCGGGTGGTCGCGCAGCCGTACGGCGACCTCGACGACGGCCTCGACGAAGGCCTCGCGGTCCTCGCCGATGAGCGGGACCTGCTCCTGGGTGCGGCGGATCTCGCGGGTCAGCAGGGCGCCGATGATCGCACGGACGTCCGGCCAGCGCCGGTAGACGGTCGGCCGGCTGACACCGGCGCGGCGTGCGATCTCGCTCAGCTGGGTGCGCTGGACGCCGAGATGGACGATCAGGTGGGCGGCGGCGTCCAGGATCGCGTCATCGGTGCTGGTCGCAGGCGCCACGGTGTCCGCCGGGCCGCTCTCGTTACTGCTTGACATAATGCGTAATACTGTAACGCATGGCATCTGAGACGCAAGCAGGTCAGGTCGGCGGCGCCGTCCTGCCGCTCCCCCCGATGAAGTGGGACGCCTGGGGCGACCCGGCCCTCGCCAAGCCGCTGTCCGAGGACATCAAGGGCCTGCTGACCGCCTTCCTCGGCGTGTCGGCCGAGGCGGCCGCCGCCCCGCTCGCGGCCGAGGACGTGGTGCTCCGCCCGTCCGCGCTGTCCCCGGAGGACCTGGCCGCGCTCGCCGCCGCGGTCGGCGCCGAGCACGTCAGCGCGGCCGACGCCGACCGCCTGCCCCGGGCCGGCGGCAAGTCCACCCCGGACCTGCTGCGCCGCCGCAGCCGCGAGCCGCAGGACGCGCCGGACGCCGTGCTGCTGCCGGGCAACGAGGAGGAGATCGCCGCCGTCCTCGCCGTCTGTGCCGAGCGCCGGATCGCCGTGGTGCCCTTCGGCGGCGGCACCAGCGTGGTCGGCGGGCTCGACCCGCTCCGCGGCTCCTTCGCCTCGGTCGTCTCCCTCGACCTGCGCCGCCTGGACGCCCTGCACTCCCTGGACGAGGTCTCCGGCGAGGCCGTCCTCGGGGCCGGCCTCACCGGCCCGCGCGCCGAGGAACTGCTCGCCGAACACGGCTGGGAGCTCGGCCACTTCCCGCAGAGCTTCCGCTTCGCCACCATCGGCGGCTTCGCCGCCACCCGCTCCTCCGGCCAGGACTCGGCCGGCCACGGCCGGTTCGACGACATGGTCCGCGGCCTGCGCGTCGTCACCCCCGCCGGGGTGCTCGACCTGGGCCGTGCCCCCGCCTCCGCGGCCGGCCCCGACCTGCGCGAGCTGTTCCTCGGCTCCGAGGGCGCCTTCGGCGTCATCACCCGGGTCCGGCTGCGCATCCACCCGCTGCCCGCCGCCAAGGTCCACGAGGCCTGGAGCTTCCCGGACTTCGCCACCGGCGCCGCCGCTCTGCGCGCCGTCGAGCAGCAGGGCACCGGGCCCACCGTGCTCCGGCTCTCGGACGAGTCCGAGACCGCCGTCAACCTCGCGATGACCGAGCAGATCGGCGGCGAGCAGGTCACCGGCGGCTGCCTGGCCGTCACCGTCTTCGAGGGGACGAAGGAGCAGGCCGAGGCCCGCCACGAGCGCACCCGTGCGGTGCTGCTCGCCGCCGGCGGCACCTCCCTCGGCGCCGGGCCCGCCGTCGCCTGGGAGCACGGTCGCTTCTCCGCGCCGTACCTGCGCGACGCGCTGCTGGACGCCGGGGCGCTGTGCGAGACCCTGGAGACCGCCACCGACTGGGCCGGCCTGGAGCGCCTGAAGACCGCCGTCACCGCAGCCCTGCAGGGCGAACTCGGCAGCGGCAGCCTGGTGCTCTGCCACATCTCGCACGTCTACCCCACCGGCGCCTCGCTGTACTTCACCGTGCTCGCCGCCCAGCAGGGCGACCCGATCACCCAGTGGGACGCGGCCAAGCGCGCCGCCTGCGAGGCCATCATGGCCAACGGCGGCACCATCACCCACCACCACGCCGTCGGCGCCGACCACCGCCCGTGGATGGACCGGGAGATCGGCGACCTCGGGGTGAAGATCCTCCGTGCCGTCAAGGACGCCGTCGACCCGGTCGGCATCCTCAACCCCGGCAAGCTGATCCCGTGACCGCCCCCGCGACCGGCCGCCCGCCGCGCAGCGTCATGGTGCTCACCAACCCCGCGGCGGGCGGCGGCCACGCCGAGAAGGCCGCCCGCCGGGCCACCGCACGGCTGCGGGAGCGCGGGATCGAGGTGCTGAACACCGCGGGCGCCGACCCCGAGGACGCGATCCGCCTCGCCCGCGAGGCGGTCGGCCGCGGGGTGGACGCCCTGGTGACCGCCGGCGGCGACGGCATGATCAGCCTCGCCCTGCAGGCCCTGGCCGGCACCGGCACGCCGCTCGGCATCGTCCCTGCGGGCACCGGCAACGACCACGCCCGCGCGTACGGGCTGCCGCTCGGCGACCCGGAGGCCGCCGCGGACGTCATCGCCGACGGCCACTGCACCACCGTCGACCTGGGGCGGGCCACCACCGCCGACGGCACCGAGCGCTGGTTCGGCTCGGTGCTCGCCACCGGCTTCGACTCGCTGGTCAGCGACCGCACCAACCGGCTGACGTGGCCGCGCGGCCGGATGCGCTACAACCTGGCCATCCTGGTCGAGTTCGCGAACCTGAGGCCACTGCCGTTCCGGCTGGTGCTGGCGGACGGCACGGTGATCGAGCGCGACCTCGTGCTCGCCGCCGTCGGCAACACCAGCAGCTACGGCGGCGGGATGCGGATGTGCCCGCAGGCCGATCCCTCGGACGGGCTCTTCGACCTGACGGTCGTCCGGGCGATGCCGCGCCTGAAGGTGGCCCGCTTCTTCCCGACCGTCTTCAAGGGCACCCACGTGCAGCACGAGGAGGTGGAGATCCACCGCACCCCCTCCCTGCGCATCGAGTCCCCCGGCATCACCGCCTACGCCGACGGCGAGTACATCGGCCCGCTGCCGGTCGAGGTCGCGGTGGTGCCGGGAGCGCTGCGCCTGCTGGTGCCGGCAGGCGCCCGGGGTGCGGACACCGTGTGACCGCACCCGGCCCCGCGCCGACAGCCCGCCCGGCGGGTTGTCGGTGCGGCGGGGCAGACTGGGGGGCATGACGCCCGAAACCCTCAAGGCAGCCTGCCTGGCACTGAACGGAGCGGAGGAGACCTTCCCGTTCAACGCCGAGACCTCGGTGTTCAAGGTCGGCGGGAAGATGTTCGCGCTCAGCGCGTTGGAGGGGTCGCCGCTGTCGGTGAGCCTGAAGTGCGACCCCGAGCTGGCGGTCCGGCTGCGGGCCGAGTACCCGGCCGTCACCGGCGGCTGGCACCTCAACAAGCGCCACTGGAACAGCGTGCTGCTGGACGGCTCGGTGCCCGAACGGCTGGTGCTGGACATGATCGAGGACTCGTACGACCTGGTGGTCTCCTCGCTGCCGCGCGCCGAACAACTGCGGTTGGACTGGCCGGGCGTGCGTGCCCGGACCGACCGGGCGCAGTGACCACGAGCGGGGCACCGGCCGTCGGGCGCAGGCTTCAGGAGGACATCGCAGCCCGCTCGGCCTCACTGCGGAGAACACAGAACTCGTTGCCCTCGGGGTCCGCGAGGACGGCCCAGCCTGCGCCGTCGGGTCCCCGGCGATCGGTGACGAGGGTGGCGCCGAGGCCCAGCAGCCGCTCGACCTCCTCCTCCCGCGATGTCCTCGGGCGCAGGCACAGGTGGATCCTGTTCTTGCCCGTCTTCGGTTCCGGCACCTGGTTGAAGTGCAGCAACGGCCCCTCCGGCAGCAGCACCTCGGTCTCCGGGTCACCCGGTTCGACCTCCGGATGCAGCGGACAACCGAGCACCTCGCTCCAGAACCGGGCCAGCCCGTAGGCATCCGCACAGTCGATCGCCACGTTCTGCACCACTGAGACCATGCACACGAGCCTGCCCGGGCAACGCCCGGTCCGCCACCGAATTGCGCCGGGACTCCGGCAGCACTTCCACCACGGGCCCTACGGCCAGAACTTGTGGCCCTTCACGCGGACCGAGGCGCCGCCGTCGCCCGTGACCCGGCGCAGCTTGTTGAGGCCGGTGTAGGCGCGGCCGACCCTGAAGGTGGTCAGGCCAGCGATGAACGAGACCGCCGTCAGGGCGAAGAGGCTTCCCACCGTGGCGACGACCGAGTCCGCCTGGTCCTCGTCGACGGTCTGCCCGCCGTAGTGCACCAGCATCGGCACCCGGAGCAGCAGCAGGGCGAGGAGCACCGTGCCGCCCCCGGCTCGGTACGCGGTACTCCATGGTCGAGCACCCGCGGTCCTGCCGTGCGGGAAACCGGCAAATTCCTCGAACAACTATCCGGCGCGGTAAGGCAGTTCGACCTCGGCCCAGACGACCTTGCCCTCCTTGGTGGGGCGGGTGCCCCAGCGGTGGGCGAGTTCGCTGACCAGGTGCATGCCGCGGCCGCCCTCGTCCTCCTCGGCGGAGGAGCGCAGCCGCGGCGCCTGCGAGCCCGCGTCGGACACCTCGACGGTGAGCGTCCGGTCGTCGCGGTAGAGCCGCAGCCGGCGCGGTGCGTCGGCGTGCAGCAGGGCGTTGGTGACCAGTTCACTGACCATCAGCTCGGCGAATTCCGAGTGGCCGGCCAGGCCCCAGGCCTGCAGGGTGGCGCGGGTGAAGCGGCGGGCCTGGGCCGGCAGCGGGCCCTCGCCGGGCAGGTCGAGGGTGGCGATGCGCTCGCCGGGGACGGGCAGGGCGCGGGCGAGGATCATCGCGATGTCGTCGTCGGTGCCCTCCGCGACCAGGGCGGAGAGGACGGCGTCCGCGCTCTCCTCCAGGGTGCGGGGGCGGCCGGAGAGGGTCCGGGCGAGCAGGGTGATGCCCTCGTCGAGGTCCTGGCCGCGGCGCTCGATCAGCCCGTCGGTGTAGAGGGCGATCGTGGCGCCGACCGGCAGGGTGAACTCCACGCTCTCGAAGGAGACGCCGCCGATGCCGAGCGGCACGCCCGGCGGCAGCTCGACCGCGCTGGACGAGCCGTCGGGGGCGACCCGGACCGGCGGCAGGTGGCCTGCCGAGGCGACCGTGCAGGTGCGGTCGACGGGGTCGTAGACCAGGCAGATGCAGGTCGCGAACTGGCCCTCGCCGATGGCGTTGGCGGTCTCGTCGAGCCGGGTCAGCACCTGCTCGGGCGGCAGGTCCAGGGTGGCCAGGGTGCGGGCGACGGTGCGCAGCTGCCCCATGGTGGCGGCGGCCCGGATGCCGTGGCCCATCACGTCGCCGACGACCAGGGCGACCCGCCCGCAGGAGAGCGGCACCACGTCGAACCAGTCGCCGCCGACCTCGGAGACCAGGCTGCTGGGCAGGTAGCGGTGGGCGATCTCCAGGCCGAGGGTGCGGTGGATCTCCTGCGGCAGCAGGCTGCGCTGCAGGGTGAGGGCGGTCTCCCGCTCGCGCCGGTAGAGGCGGGCGTTGTCGATGGCGAGGGCGGCCCGGGCGACGAGCTCCTCGGCGAGTGCGACGTCGGCGGCGGTGAACGACTCGGGGTTGCGGGTGCGGACGAACTCGGCGCCGCCCAGCACCATGCCGCGGGCCAGCACCGGCACCATCAGGTAGGAGTGGACGCCGGCGGCGACGCTCGGGCCGACCCGGTCGGAGCTGGGCACCAGGCCGCGCAGCACGTCCTCGTCGACGTGCGAGCGCAGCAGCGGGCGGCCGCTGCGCAGGCACTGGGTGTAGACCCGCTGGGCGTCGTACTCGGTGGTCGCGCCGACCGCGTCGGCGGCCCGGGTGAGGCCGGCCTCGTAGGCCTCGCCGACGGCGACGGCACGGACCAGGATCGGCTTGTCGGGCTGGATGGGGGCGGGTTCCTCGCCGCGCAGCACCGGTTCCAGCAGGTCGACGGTGGCGAAGTCGGCGAACCGCGGGATGACCGCCTCGATCAGTTCCTCGGCGGTGCGCTGCAGGTCGAGGGTGGTGCCGATGCGGGCGGTGGCCTCGGCGAGCAGGGCGAGCCGCTCCTGGGCGCGGGCGGCGCGGGCCTCGGCCTGGAAGCGCTCGGTGACGTCGATCAGGGAGGAGCTGACGCCGAGCACCCGGCCGGTGGAGTCCTCCAGCCGGAAGTAGGAGGCGGACCAGGCGCGGTCGCGGCGCGGCTCGCCGGGGGTACGGCCGTGCGAGCGGGCGTCGACGATCGGCCGGCCGGTGGTGAGCACCTGGCGCATCACGGCCTCGATCTCGGCGCTGTTGAGGCCGGGCAGCACGTTGGAGACCCGGCGGCCGATGTGTTCGTCCACCGGCACGCCGTTGATCTTGGCGAGGGCCTGGTTGAGCCGGACGTAGCGCAGGTCGGAGTCGTAGACCGCCATGCCGATCGGGGACTGGTTGAAGATGCCGTCGAGGACGGCGAGGTCGGCCTCGACCTGGCGCAGCGCGCGGACGTCGGAGCCGGTGACCAGCAGCAGCCGCTGGTCGCCGGGCCCGGCGATCGGGTAGGTGTGGAACTCGATCTCGATGTCGGTGCCGTCGCGGTGCCGGATGGGGTGGGTGCCGGACCAGCCGGAGCCCGCCATGATCTGCTTGAACAGTTCGTCGGCCTGGTGCCGCCGGCCCTCGGGGACGAGCAGCTCGGCCGCGAAGGAGCCGACGGCGCGTTCGGCGGGGTAGCCGGAGAGCGCCTCGGCCTCCTCGCTCCAGTGCAGGATGCGGCCGTCCTCCTGGAGGAGGGCCGTGGCGAGCGGCACCAGGCGGTGGCCGGCCAGGCGCGCCGAAGCGGCGCCCGCCTCACCGCGGCCGGCGCCGTCGGTGGCGGTCCAGTCGAATCCGTGCATCTTCAGGAATTCACCTGCCCGGTACCTTCCCGGTGGGAGGTCGGCCAATCCGGTCCCCACCAGACTGCACAAAGCCCGGCCGGTCGGCGACTGCGGGTCGCCGGCCGGCCGGGCGCGGTCTGTTCGTGTCCAGCAGCGGTCTGTTCGTGTCCAGCAGCGGTCCGTTCGTGTTCAGCACGCCGCTCTCCCCCCGGCCGGTCCGCCGTCGGCCGCTCTCCCGTCGTCCAGCGCGGCCTCCAGCAGGCCCGCCCACTGGCGGACGATCCCGGCCCGCCGGGCGCCGTCGTCGGTGAGCAGGTTGGCCAGGCCGAGGCCGCGGGCCATGTCCATGGTCGCCTGCACGGTCTCCCGCACCCCGGGGCGGGACTCGTCGGCGCCGAGGAACTCCACGGCGGCCCGGTGCGACTCCCGTCCGACGTGGTTCTCCAGGGCGACGATCCGCTCGCGCAGCGCGGCCTCGGTGGCGGCGGCCACCCACAGGTGCAGCGCGGCCCTGAACAGCGGGCCGGTGTACAGGCGGACGATCATGGAGACCACGGCCTCGGTGCGGCCCGGGCCGACCGGCGGCAGCTGCTCGGCGCTGGCGCGCACCTGGGCGAGCCGCTCGTCGGCGACGTGCTCGACGGCCGCCGTGAAGAGGTCCTCGCGGGTCGGGAAGTGGTGCTGGGCCGCGCCCCGCGTCACTCCGGCCCGCTCGGCGACCACGGCGACCGTCGAGCCCTGCCAGCCGACCTCGGCCAGGCACTCCACGGCGGCCTCCAGCAGGCGGCGGCGGGTGGCGCGGCTTCGGTCCTGCTGCGGGGTGCGCAGGGCGGCGGCGTGGGCGGTCATGGCCTGGCTTTCCGGTGGCGGTCGACGGCGGGTGGGCCGATCCTCTCAGATCGCCCCCGCCGCGGTGGAGGACGGGCGGGCCCGCAGCTCCCGGCGGAGGATCTTTCCGCTGGCGGACTTGGGCACCGCGTCGAGGAACTCCACCGCCCGCACCTTCTTGTACGGGGCGACCTGCGCCGCCACGTACTCCTGCACCTGGGCGCCGGTCAGGTCGCTTCCGGGGGTGCGCACCACGAAGGCCTTGGGCCGCTCGGTGCCGTCCTCGTCGGTGACGCCGACGACCGCCGCGTCGGCGATCTCCGGGTGGGTGAGCAGCAGGGCCTCCAGTTCGGCGGGGGCGACCTGGTAGCCCTTGTACTTGATCAGCTCCTTCACCCGGTCGACGACGAAGAGGTAGCCGTCCTCGTCGACGTAGCCGACGTCGCCGGTGTGCAGCCAGCCGTCGGCGTCCAGCATCGCGTCGGTCTCGGACTGCCGGCCGAAGTATCCCTTCATCACCTGGGGGCCGCGGAAGAGCAGCTCGCCGCTCTGCCCGGCGGGCAGGTCGCTGTCCGGGTCCTCGAGGGAGACGATCCGCAGTTCGGTGGAGGCGACCATCTTGCCGACCGTGCCGGGCGGCGGCGCCGGGTCGTCCAGCGGGACGACGTGGGTCACCGGGGAGAGTTCGGTCATGCCGTAGCCCTGGTGCACCCGCGGCAGGCCCAGGCGGCGGGCGGCCGCGTCGGCGAGCTCGGCGTCGAGCGGCGCGGCGGCGCTCAGCACGTACTTCACCGAGGAGAGGTCGTAGCGGTCGACCAGCGGGTGCTTGGCGAGGGCGAGGACGATCGGCGGGGCCGCGAAGACGCCCTCGATCCGCTGCTCCTGAATGGTCCGCAGGAACTGCTCCAGGTCGAAGCGGGGCAGCACCACCACGGTGGAGCCGCAGCGCAGCGGGTGGTTGAGCAGCGCGGTCAGTCCGTAGATGTGGAAGAACGGCAGCACGGCGATGATCCGCTCGCCGGCGGCGGTCGCGTGCACCGAGTCGGTCTGCGCCAGGTTGGAGGCGATCGAGCGGTGGGTGAGCATGACGCCCTTGGGCAGGCCGGTGGTGCCGCTGGAGTAGGGCAGCACGGCGAGGTCGCCGGCGTCGATCCGGGGGGCCGGCTCGGGGGCGTCGGTGGTGGCGAGGTCGGTGAGGGAGCGGTGGCTGGGGGCCTGGTCGCAGACGAAGATCTCGGCGATCGGGTGCCCGTCGGCGGCGAGGGCGGCGGCGGCCTCGGTGGCGACCGACAGGAAGACGGAGACGGTGATGATCCAGCGGGCGCCGCTGTCGCGGAGCTGCCCGGCGAGTTCGCCCGCGGTGGCCAGCGAGCTGACCGTGGTGACGGTGGCGCCGGTGCGGGTGGCGGCGTAGAAGGCCACCGGGTACGCGATGGTGTTGGGACTGTACAGCGCGACCACATCGCCCTGGCGCACGCCCGCCTCGGCCAGGCCGGCGGCGGTGCGGCGGCTGGCGAAGTCGAGTTCGGCGTAGCTGAGGGAGCGCCCGGTGACGCCGTCGACCAGGGCGGGCAGGTCGGCGCGGCCGTTCAGGTCACCGAGGACGGCGTCGTGGATGGGCAGGTCGACGGGCTCGATGTCGGGGTGGGCGCTGCGGAACACCATGCATACCTCCGGCGGGGTGGTGGGGAGCTCGCGGTGCTGCGGAGTTGCCGGATCACAGCCTGCCCCCTTTCCGCCCCGCAGCCCAGAGGGCGTACAGCAATCCTTGTGCAGGCGGGTACCTCAGGGGGACGTGGGGGGCACCTCCCGGCCGTGGGGGGGGGGGGGGGCCCCCCCCGCCCCCGGGTGGTTTGGGGCGGGCCGGGAGCGGCAA